>CAJUQD010000030.1 GCA_910588105.1 uncultured Oscillospiraceae bacterium
GAACCGTTGCACCGCAACGGTTCCCCGAAAATAGCGATTTCATAATGACAAGCCACGTCGGCGCAATCTTCATACCGCTTACATCACACTAAGCCGTCGTTTTCTGAAAAAACATTTTTGCCACATTGAGCCAAGCTGAAAGCTACATTTTGGTAAGCGTCAATCTTTCCCCTGTTTCAGCCCGTAGGGGAAAAACAAGGGAAAGTACATACGGTTTGAGGGTTTGATAGGTGGAAACGCCTGATATTGCAAGTTTTTTAAGAGGGAGGACGATAAAGCCCGATTGGAGGAAATAAGGATGGCATATAACTACGGACGACAGGACAGTTTTTAATTCCAACAGGCAGTTTTACCGATGGGCGAGCGACTCCGGCGAATACCTTGAGGGCATGGCGGACAGGAAGAAGCAGGCGGAGATAAAGTCTGTTGCTGATTTACTGGACGAGATTTCGAGCGAAACTCTGTACCTTGCCTTAGGCGCCGTTTGAAAATTGGCAATATGCCCAGCGGCAAGGAATTTTTTCGCCGGGCAAGGCAAAGCAACGCAGCTCGGCAGAAAAAGGCCCGCCGATCGGGCGTGTTGACAATTTTCAAACAAGCCCTAATCACGGTGGACAGGCGCGCGTTACAAAGCGTTCTGCTGAAAATGCAGGGATATTCCGTAAAAGTGATTGCCGCATCCGTGTAGCCCTCATCCGGCTTGGGCCCCACGGTCACAGTGTAACCCTTTTCCAGGCGGGAAGAGGAAGCGCTCACGCCGCCGCCCTCGCTGGGCTGCTCCCTTTCTTGCCCCCAGGGTGATTTGCGTAGCTGGGATTTTCTGGCAGTCCGGGACGGAAAACGCAACAATACAGTTATAGTAGGAGGTGATATTCTATGCGGGCCTCTTTGCCCAGCGGTGCGAGCAGGCTTTTCCCCTGACAAATGGATTTGAAATGGTCAAGCTGGGCCGAGGGCCCATATTCACCGATGGCCTAGCTCAGGCTGCCCCTGGCGCCTCCCGCTCCCAGTCCAGTTCCGTACGGTTTTCCCTTCCGCTGGATCCGATTCGATCAATACCGATCAAAACAGGCGAAGATCTCCTGTGCCCGGGGCAGCGTTAGTCCCGCGGGAACCACTCCGCCGCCGCAGACCGCCCCCAGGTTCTTCTCCCCTATGAGCTTCGCCAGCGTAGCCACAATGTCATCCACGCTCCGGCCCGCCAGATGCTCCCGGGCATAGCGTACCATATAGGCCAGCGTCCGGGTCTGGCCGCCGTCCACCAGCTGCTCCACATAGCGCAGATCCAGCTCCCGGTCACCCACCGAGAAGGCGGTTTTGCCGAAGCACTTGACCTTCAACCGCTCCTGCCGATAGCCGTCCCCCCGGTAATTCTTCCGGGTTTGGCTGTCCCCAGACAGGTCGATCACCCGGTTCCCGGTGGGCAGGTGGAACCCGGGTGCGGTCAGGGCGGGGACAGAACGCCCCTCCAGCGCCGCCCGGGCTTGGTCCGTGATGTCCCGGGCGTGGTAGGCATCCATCTGCACAACCTTGTCCGCGATGTGGAAATAGGCCCCGCAGCTTCCCACCACCAGAATTAGGGACACCCCAGCTTTCTGCCACAGATCCAGCGCCCGCTCCAAAAATGGGGTGATGGGTTCCTGGTCCCGGGCAATCACCGCCTGCATCAGCTCGTCCCGTACCATGAAGTTGGTGGCGGAGGTGTCCTCGTCCATGAGCAGCACCCGGCTCCCTGCCTCCAACGCCTCGGCGATGTTGGCCGCCTGTGAGGTGCTGCCGCTGGCGTCCAGGGTGGAGAATTCCGTGGTGTCCCGCCCGCTGGGCAGATGGTTGATAAACAGGGAGATGTCTGTGTCCGTCACCTTGCGGCCATCCTCCGCCCGGATCTTCACGGCGGTGGCATCGGTGATGACGTACTCCCTGCCGTCCCCGGCAATGTGGTCATAGACTCCTCGCTCCAGCGCCTTCAGCAGGGTGGATTTGCCGTGGTAGCCCCCGCCGGCAATGAGGGTGATCCCCCGGCGCACCCCCATCCCCCGAACAGTCCCCCGGTGGGGCAGGTCCAGGATCACCGCCATGGATTCGGGGGCCTGGAAGGGCACGGCGTTTTTCATGGACCGATCGGACACACCGCTCTCCCGGGGCAGGACGGACCCGTCCGCCACGAAAGCGGCCAGCTCCAGCCGGGCCAGCTCCTCCCGGATGAAATGCTGATCCTCCGCCAAATGGATGATCTGCTCCACTTCCCCTTTGGGGGCGCTGGCATATAGCAGGCCCTGCCCCACGCAGACAGGAAGAAAGTCAAAGAGGATTTTTTCCAGTTCCCGGGCGTTGATGGTCCGTCCATTAGCGGGAAAGCCAACCTCGAAACGCAGAGTGACAGCCCCGGCACGCACTTGACAGTCCGTCCGCTCCAATACCTCCTGGCCGGGGGTGGTGACTGCCAGCACACCGCTTTTGCCGGAGCCCTTCGCCTGCCGGGAGAACCGCCCCGCCTGACGGGCAAAGCGGCGAAGAAGGTAGTCCTCCAACGCCGTACGGTTCCACGGGGTTTCCCAGCAGTTTAACGGGAAGCCCGCTGTCCGGTTGTCCACAGTTACGCTAAGTTGGGACGGCGCGGCGAAGGGGTCCCCCTGGACGCGCTCAATGTTCAGCGTATAGGTTCCAAAGAACCAGCTCCCCACCAGGGATTTGTAGGCGGGATAGCTCCTGTGGTCGATGGCCCGTAGGGCAGAGCGCAGTTCTTCCGCTGTTTTCATGGCAAAACACCGCTTTCTAAAATGAATTGCACAGGCCCTTCAGGCGTTTTACCACCAGCGGTTCCGACACTTGGGACAGCTGTTTACACTCCCGCCCCCGGAGGACGGTCGGCCCATATCCCCGTCTCACGGCTTCCGTGGGCCTTGTCCTCCCTCCCGAAGCGCCGTACATTGTGCTTCATTTATGATATAAGTTTCCACGTTGAAAGTCAATATATTGGAACCAAAACAGACTTAGGGAAGCGCTGATTAAATACGCCTGCGGCGCTTTGCAGATATCTTGCACCAGAATTTTATTGCAATTTCTTGAAATAAGCACAATTATTCCTGATTATTCCTGCGAAATTGCGCCGCATTCTGGCGCAAAATCTCGCAAATCGCTCTTGTTGATTTAATCAGTCCTTCCTTAGAACCTGTATTCACAGCCGAAAATACCGGGTGAGCGAGGGCTTTCCCGCCAGGCAAGGCGAATTTCCGCTGGAATACTTGGTGTATTTCAAGAAAATTCAACGCAGTATGGCGGGGACAGACCCGCTCGGACGGCGTCTGAGGTTGTGAATACAGATTCTAAGGCCCCACAGTGGATCCACTGCGGGGCCTTCTGCCATATGAATCGTCTAAAAGATAATGTCACCGGTATATTTTTCGTTCACAACATAGTAGGCTTTTCTCTCCTCCGGTTTAATATACAGCTTCAGGCTCGTGACCCGTGTCCGCTTCTTTTGCTCGTGGAACTTGGCCATTGCCGCCTCCGCCAGCGTGTCCAAATTCGTGTCAGCGCCCTGGAACTGCATGATAAACTCAGGTCTCATCTGGCTTGCCTTTTCCTTCTCAGCGGCCCGCACTTTTGCCGCCGCTTCCTTTTCCGCCGGCGTCATCGCTTTCCTGCCAGGCCTTTTCTTGCCCTGCAACTCTTCATTCTTTTTTTCGCTCATGTCAAACCTCCACGTTAAAAATTTTACTGCATATTCTTATTATACACACTTATCAATTAAAGGCAACATTTTTTGTTGTATTTTTTATCCAACAATTCTTAAATTAAAGTCGCTGGAACGTACAAAACTGAACAGCAAACAAAAAGCGGGACAGCTCCTTTCGGGGCTGTCCCGCTTTGCTTCATCCTCTCCGCATCCCTTTACGGATGCTGTTGTCTCTTTCTGTATGCCCTATCCCATGCTTTTAGGCAGCAACACGGCAGTCCGTGCCGTTCCCGCCGGGGTAATCCACAAGGCTGACCGTTACATTGGGGTCGTCCGGGATCTCAAAGGGCGGGATCTTGCCGCTCTCGATGTCGGCAATAATCTGCCGCCACTCCTCCTCGGTGTACTGGGGCGCACGGGCCACGTCCCAGTCGTCCTGCGGCACACCGGTCTTGTCCGTGATGACGAAGCCCGCCGGCAGCGGGGTGGAGCCGTCAGAGACAACGAAGGATGTTTTGACCTGGCTGGGGTCGATCGGCGCCATCGTGCCGTTCTCTTCCCTGAAAAAGAAGTCGCCCGTGTTGGTCTCCATGTTTTTTTCTATATCGGCCGGGTTGTAGCTCATCATCACATTCTCGTCCCCGTCAACGGATTTCGAGTACATTATACCCTCTTTGATCTCCTGCAAAATGCCCTCATACATAGCGATGGTCTCATCGATAATCTCCTGTGTCCAGACGAACTCGCCCCGGCCTCCGGTCCAGCCCTTTTCGCCCAGCATGGCCTGGAGCTCCACTTTCTCTTTCTCCAGCCATGCGGCGTATTCCTCATAAGTCCACCACTCCACATTGGAAGTGGGAAAACGCCGTTCAAACTCCTCGTCTGTCATGGCCTCAAAGGTTTTCCCACCGTCAAAGCTGTAGTAGGTCTTCCCATCCTTCGGGTCCACGTAGGACATCAGCGTGCCCTCGTCAACCGTGGTTTCCGCGTTCATCTTCCGATCCAGATCCTCCCGAGAGGACGGGGCTGCGGACGCCGCAAAGGCGGTGGTAGCGCTTACTACCAGGGCAACGGCGAGGGCCAGTGCCAGAACAGACGCTTTTTTATACTTCATAATGGCTTCAATCCTTTCTTCGATTGCAAGTTTGCTGAAATGGTTGTAGGGGGAGAAGCACCGGCTCCGGGCTTCCTCCATATTGATTAGTGTCAGGGCGTAGGACGCCTTTTCCCTGCCGCCCAGGGTGTCCATCACACGTTCATCACAGGACAGCTCCAAATCCCGGTTGGCCAGAACATACATCACCCAGGCCAAAGGGTTGAACCAGTGGACGCACAGCACAGCGGCAAATACCAGCTTTGCCACGCTGTCAAAGCGACGGACGTGAATATACTCATGGGTGAGGATATAGGTCAGGGTGGTTTCATTGCCCCGTTCCATGTCCTCCGGGAGTAGGATCACCGGGCGCAGGACGCCATAGGTCAGCGGTGAGGACACCAAGGCAGACTGCCGTACCTCTAACGGTCTGTGTAGCCTTTGGCCCGCCAGCCAGCGCCGGACAGCGGGGGTATTGTCCGGGCTGGAACAGCAGAACCGCTTTCTGGCCCGTACATAGGACACAATAAAATATGCCGCCATCAGCACCACACCGGCCAGCCAGACCATAGGCATAACTTCGCCGGGGGCTATTCCAGCCGATGCAGGTGTGCCAGCGGGTATTCCCACAGCCGGTGTTCCTGGAACAGATGTCCCGCCCGGTGCCAGATACTCGCCCACCACCGGCAGATGCTTTGCGGGAGTAAACAGGCTGAAGGGCAGGGGGATGGTGAAGGGCAGGAGCAGCCGCAGCGCCGCCATTTCCCACAGGGCCAGAAACGCCCCTTTGGGCAGGCGGTGGAGGGCCAACGCCCGAACCACCACAATGAACAGGATAAACACTCCGCCGGATAAGGTCATTTGCACAAGGCTCATTCGTTTTCCTCCTGGGCTTGCAGCTCCGCAACCATGCGCCGCAGATTGTCGATCTGGGCCTTTGACAGCTTCTGATGACCCAACAGGGACGCAAACAACAGATCGGGGGAGCTGTCGAACAGCTTGTGCAGCAATTCCTCCGTTTCCGCCGCCTGCACCACATCCCTGGCAATCAGGGCATGGCACAGAAAATTCGGCTCCCTACGCTCAATGGTGCCCTTGGCGATGCACTTTTTGATGACGGTATAGGTGGTATTCATGTTCCAGCCGGTACTTTCTTTGAGTATATCTGAAATTTGTTTTGCTGGCATATCCCCTTCTTTCCACAGCACATCCATGACTTTCAGCTCCGAGTCAAAGAGCTTGACGGTCATTTCAATCACTTCCTTTCAAACTATTGCAATAGTTTACACTGCATACACTATCACAGTCGTGCAGGTTTGTCAACACTATTCCAATAGTTTGCAAATAATTCACAGTTGGGAAAGTCTCTGGAGTAAGACCAAAGTATGGCATGATGGAAATATGGCGGGCGCTGTGGTATTATCTTCGAAGAAAAAGCTAGGAAAAGCAGGGGAGGTAGCGCCTACCTCGGGATAGAGAAACGGGAAGAAATCAGAAACAGCCCCAGCGTTCTGCCATTAAATACCGTATCAACCGCAGACCAGGCCGGCTGCCCAAGGTTTCAGACAACGCCATTGACTGGGAGCGGTATATTGAAAACCAAAAATCATCCGTTGCGTTGTAAAGTGGAACACCCCTATCGGATCGTAAAAAACATCTTCGGTTTCCGAAAGGCCGTTTATAGAGAGCTGAGAAAGAACCTTAACCGCTTACACGTGCTTTTCGCCAGCGCGAATCTGTATATGCTTTCCAGTTGACTGTTTCCCGGATTTTTGACTGCTTTAATCAGCGTTTCCTTAAAAAAACGTCCTGAATACTCAAAATTTGGAAGAAAATGAGCACCCCGGAGGGATTCCCTCCGGGGCGCCCATTTATTTCGCTTTGTGGCCCTGGGCGATGATAACATCCACCACGCCTTGGGCCAGGGCCTGGCACTGCCCCTTCTCCGGGGCCTCCACCATCACCCGCACCAGGGGCTCCGTGCCCGACTCCCGCACCAGGATGCGGCCCGTGTCCCCCAATTCATCGGCCACGGCCTTCACCGCCGCCTGGACGGCGGGGTCGTCCTGGGCGGTTCTCTTGTCCTTCACCCGCACGTTGATGAGCACCTGGGGATAGATGGTCACCGGCCCAGCCAGGCGGCTCAGGGTCTCCTTTTTGGCCATCATCACCTCCATCACTTTCAGGGCGGTGAGGATTCCGTCCCCCGTACGGGCATACTTGGAGAAGATGATGTGGCCCGACTGCTCACCCCCCAGGCGGTGCCCCCCCCGGACCATCTCCTCATACACATACTTGTCCCCCACGGCGGTCTTGGCGTAGCCGATGCCCGCCTTGTCCAAGGCCTTGTACAGCCCGAAATTGGACATAACCGTGGTGACCACCGTGTTGGTGAGCAGCTTGCCCCGCTCCTTCATGTACGCACCGTACAGGTACATGATCTGGTCGCCGTCCACCAGGTTTCCGTTCTCGTCCACCGCCAGGCAGCGGTCGGCGTCCCCGTCGAAGGCGAAGCCCGCGTCGCAGCCCTGCTCCTTGACGTACTTTTTCAGCCCCTCAATGTGGGTGGAGCCCGCGTCCAGATTGATGTTCAGCCCGTCGGGGCGGTCGTTGATGATGTGGACGTCCGCCCCCAGGGATCGGAACACGTTGGGGGCAATGGACCAGGCGGAGCCGTTGGCGCAGTCCAGGGCGATTTTCTTCCCCCGGAAGGAGTACACCGCCAGGGAGATGAGGTAACCCATGTAGCGGTTGCGCCCGGCAGTATGGTCCACGATGCTGCCCACCCCCTCCCCCGTAGCAAAGGGCAGTTTGGGGAAGGTCTGTCCGTCCACAGAAAGGTTCCCGTCCAGGTAGTCCTCCACCAGCCGGATGGTGCCCTCGTCCATCTTCTCCCCCTCCCGGTTGAGCAGCTTTATGCCGTTATCGTAGTAGGGGTTGTGGGAGGCGGAGATCATCACGCCGCAGTCAAACCCGTCGGTGCGGGTGACGTAGGACACAGAGGGGGTGGTGGTGACGTGGAGCAGGTACACGTCCGCCCCCGAGGCGGCCATACCCGCGCTGATGGCGTACTCCAGCATATAGCTGGAGCGCCGGGTGTCCTTGCCCACCACGATGCGGGCCTTGTGGTCCCCCCGGCCGTAGTACCAGCCCAAAAACCGGCCCACCTCGTATGCGTGGTCGCCGGTGAGCCCCACGTTGGCCTTGCCCCGGAAGCCGTCGGTGCCGAAATATTTACCCATAAAAATTCACTTCTCCTTTTTGATGGTGACGCCGCCCGTCTTATAGATGCTGTCCCCCGGCACCGCGCCCCGGACGCAGGACAGGGGGTATATGTTGGTGCCGGGGCCCACCACAGTGCCGGGGTTGAGCACGCTGTTGCAGCCCACCTCCACATAGTCGCCCAGGATGGCCCCGAACTTCTTCCGGCCCGTCTCGATTTTTTCGCCCCCATCCTTCACTGTGACAAGGGTTTTGTCCGACTTCACGTTGGAGGTGATGGACCCCGCCCCCATGTGGCTCTTGTAGCCCAAAATGGAGTCGCCCACGTAATTGTAGTGGGGAACCTGTACGCTGTCGAAGAGGATGACGTTTTTCAGCTCCACCGAGTTGCCCACCACGCAGCCCGCCCCCACCAGGGCGGAGCCCCGGACAAAGGCGCAGTGGCGCACCTCGGTGTCCGGCCCGATGACACAGGGCGCGCCCAAAAAGGCGGTGGGGGCCACGCTGGCGGTCTTGTGCACCCACACCTGGGGGGCTCGCTCCTCGTAATCGTCCCCCAGCGCCGGGCCCAGGGTGAGGATCAGCTCCTTAATCCCGTCCAGCGCCTGCCAGGGGTATGCAAAGCGGGCCAGATAGTCCCCGGCCAGGGTGCGGCTCAGGTCGAACAGCCCGGTTGTGTGCAAGTTCATGGATAAAACCTCCTTATTCTTTTCCTTCTCGTCCCCTCATGTAACGGTACAGCATAACGCAGAGGCTGGCGGTCCACACCGCGGCCAGGGTGATATCGACCCCCGGCGTCCCCTGCCTGCCCGTCATGGCGCCGCTGACCAGCCGCACCACCCAGACCGTCGCCGCCACCGCCCAGATAATCAGCGTAGCCAAATCAACCGGCTTCAGCTTTTTCATGGAAAGCACCTCACTTCTCCTCTTTGCGGGTTTTGAAATACTGTACCAGGAAAAAAACACTGGCGGCGGCGCAGAGAATGGACATGACAATCCGCAGCCAGCTCGCGTGTTCCACCGGCCAGTCGGGCAGCCAGCTCAGCGCGCACAGGGCAAACAGAACCACCTTGATTCGCTCGACTGTGCTTCTCTTCAGGTTCTTTATCATCTAACCACCTCGCCAAAGTATAGCACCGTTCCGGCGGGTTTTCAACCGCCGGGCACAATCCCTCCAAAACCGCAGCGGGGGAGGGCCGCAATGGCCGCTCCCCCGTTGGCGTTTTTCTGACGCGTCAGCCGTTGACGACTTCCGCCTTGGTGATATTCAGCGCCACCAGGCACCCAGCCTTACACACCTCAATGCACTTGCCGCAGCCGTCGCACTTGGCGTAGTCGATGCTCGCCAGGTTGTCGGTGACGGTGATGGCCCCGGTGTGGCAGTTCTTCTCGCACAGGCGGCAGCCGATGCAGCCTGCGGAGCAGCTCCGGCGGGTGCCCGCGCCCTTCTGGTGGCTGTTGCAGTCCACCACCATATGGGCGTCGGCGGGGCGGATGGCGATGACATGGTTGGGGCAGGTCTTGGCGCACAACCCGCAGCCGATGCACACGCTGGCGTCCACCCGGGCCAGCCCGCCGTTGATGTGGATGGCCCCCACGGGGCACACCTGGGCGCAGTCCCCCAGGCCAATGCAGCCATAGACGCACTTGCCCGTGCCGCCGAACAGCAGCTTGGCGGCGGCGCAGCTCTCCAGGCCCTTGTAGTCCATCTTCACGGAAGTGGCCTCACAGGTGCCGGAACAGCGCACCTCGGCCACCTGCTTGGCAACGTCCCCCGCCTCACGGCCCAGCACCTTGCCAATACTGGAAGCGGCGGTGGCCCCGCCGGGGACACACAGGTTGACGGCCAGATCCGGGTCCTCCACCAGGGCGGCGGCGTACCCATCGCACCCGGCGAAGCCGCAGGCGCCGCAGTTGGCGCCGGGCAGGCACTCGCGGACCATGGGGATGCGCTCGTCCACCTCCACGGCCATGAACTTGGAGGCAATGGTCAGCATCACGGCGCACAGCAGGCCGATGATGCCCACGACTACTACAGCGATTACAATCGTAATAGGTTCCATATTACGCTCCCCTCCTTAACCCAGCAGGTTTTCCACGATGCCCGCAAAGCCCATGAAGGACACGGACACAATGGCGGCGGAGATCAGGGTGATGGGCATCCCCTTGAAGCACTCGGGGCATTTGCACTTGTCCACCCGGCTGCGTACGCCGGAGAACAGCACCATGGCCAGCAGGAAGCCCAGGCCGGAGCCCAGGGAGTTGAACATGGCCTGGACGAAGCCGCCCCCGAAGCCGCCGGTGGCGGTGAGGTAGTTGTCCACGTTGCTGATGCACACGCCCAGCACTGCGCAGTTGGTGGTGATGAGGGGCAGGTACACACCCAGGGAGGCGTGCAGCGCGGGGATGTACTTCTTGAGGATGATCTCCACCAGCTGCACCAGGGCGGCGATGACCAGGATAAACACGATGGTCTGGAGGTAACCCAGCCCGTTGGGGTTGAGCACGAAGAACTGGATGGGGTAGGTGACGGCGGTGGCCAGCAGCATCACGAAGATAACGGCCACACTCATCCCGGCGGCCTGGTCAAGCTTCTTGGACACGCCCAGGAAGGGGCAGATGCCCAGGAATTGGGCCAGCACGTAGTTGTTCACCAGGACGGCCGCCATGACGATGGCAATCAATTCTTTCATTTCGCGGCAGCCTCCCTCTTCTCAGCGCAGTTCTGCCCGTTGCACGCGGCGGCGCTGGGGCAGCCCTCACAGCTGAAGTCCTTTTTCTTGATGGCCTTGCCGTTGCTGGCCTTGTTGATGATGGCGATGAGAATGCCGAAAATGGCGAAGCCGCCGGGGGCCATGGTCATGATGGAGATGTTGTTGTCTGCCAGCACCGGGACGGGCAGGCCGAACCATGTGCCCGCGCCGAAGATCTCCCGGATGGAGGCCATAGCCAGCATGGCCAGGGTATAGCCCACCCCCATGCCGATGGCGTCCAAGGCGGAGTCCAGCGCGCCGTTCTTGTTGGCGAACATCTCTGCCCGGCCCAGGATGATGCAGTTCACCACGATGAGGGGCAGGTACAGGCCCAGGGCCACGTCCAAGGCGGGCAGGTATGCCTTGACAATCATCTGCACCAGGGTGACGAAGGAGGCGATGACCACGATGTAGCAGGGTATGCGCACCTTGTCGGAGATCACCTTGCGCAGCAGGGAGATCATCACGTTGGAACACAGCAGCACGAAGGTGACCGCCGCGCCCATGCCGATGGCGTTGGACGCCTGGGTGGTGACCGCCAGGAAGGGGCAGGTTCCCAGAATCAGCACCAGGATGGGGTTTTCCTTGATGATGCCGTTGGTCAGGATGTTCAGCTTATTGTTTTTCATATCCATGTGCCTCCCTTCCTCAGCCCTTCACCAGCTCGAACGCGGTGAACGCGTCGGCCAGGGCGGCTTTATAGTAGTTGGAGGAGAAGGTCGCGCCGGAGATGGTGTCCGCGGCGGCGGCCCCGGCGGCGTCCAGCCCGGGGAACTGGCCGTAGAAGTTCTCATCGGCGGTGATCTTGGAGCCCAGGCCCGGCGTCTCCTTGTGGCTGAGTACCTTCACGCCGGTGATCCTACCCTCACCGTCGATACCGACGGTCATTTTCAGGGTGTTCTTGCCGCCGTAGCCGGTGGTGGTCAGGGAGAAGGTATAGCCCGCGCCGTTGGAGGCCTTGTAAACCTCCCGCACTGCGTCGGGCAGGCTGCCGGCCTCCACCTTCTCAAAGGCGTCGGCGGAGGGCAGCACCTCCAACCGGGCCTCCTCGTTGGCCTTGCGCTCGGCCTCCGCGATAATGGGGGCGGTGATACCGTTGGTGAAGGCCAGCAGGCCGCTCATGATGACGCAGATGAGCACCAGCACAATGATGGGGGCCCCGAAATCGGTCATCACATTGGATTTGGCTTTCGTCATGCCTGCACACCTCCAAACGGTTTTGTCTTGGTCCAGTCGCAGATGTACGGATTGAGGATGTTCATCAGCAGGATGGAGAAGGACACACCCTCCGGGAAATTGCCCCATACCCGGATGAGCACGGTGATGAGGCCGCAGCCCACGCCGAAGATGAGCCTGCCCTTGGGGGTGGGGGGGGAGGTGGTGTAGTCGGTGGCCATAAAGAATGCGCCCAGGAACAGCCCCCCCGCCATCACCTGGTACAGGGGCTGCTGGCCCAAGAGGGCGGTGCACACCAGCACGGTGCCGATGAAGGCCACAGGGGTGTGCCAGGAGATCACCCTGCGGTAGATGAGGTAAATGCCGCCAAGGAGCAAAGCCAAGCAGCTGGTCTCGCCCATGGAGCCGCCCCGGGCGCCCAGGAACATCTGGGCCAGGGTGGGCAGCTCGCCCTCGCCGCTGGCGATGATGGCCAGGGGGGTGGCGGCGGTGACGGCGTCCGCCGGGGCGTTGGAGAAGGCGGCGGGCGCCCAGGTTGTCATGGCCCCGGAGAAGGCCACCAGCATGATGACGCGGGCGGTGATGGCGGGGTTGGCGAAGTTCTGGCCGATGCCGCCGAAGAACTGCTTGATCACGATGATGGCCACGAAGGAGCCGAACATGGCCTGCCAGATGGGGATGTCCACCGGCAGGTTCAGCGCCAGGATCAGGCCGGTGACGGCGGCGGACAGGTCCAGGATGGTGACGGGCTTTTTGGTAATCTTCTCAAAGGCCCACTCGCAGCCCATAGCCACCGCCACGCACACCACCTCCACCAGCAGGGCCCGCACGCCGAAGAAGACGATGGACGCGATGACGGCAGGGAACAGGGCGATGAGCACGTCCCGCATGATGGTCTGGGTGGTGTCCTTCGCGTAGATGTGGGGGTTGACGGAAACGATCATGTTGTTCATTTAGACCGCCTCCTTTTCTTTTTCCTTGGCCGCCTTCTTCTCGGCGGCTGCCTTCTGCTCGGCGTTATACTGGTTGAGCATGGCCTTGGCCAGCTTGTTCACCTGGACCAGGGGCCGGCGGGCGGGGCAGCTGAAGGAGCAGCAGCCGCACTCCATACACAAATTCACCTTGAGGGCCTTGAGGGTCTCCGGCTCCTTGTTGTTGTAGGCGCTCTCAATGGCGGCGGGCATCAGGTTGAAGGGGCAGTGGGCCACGCACCGGCCGCAGCGGATGCAGGCGGAGGGCACGGGGTCCTCGGCGTCCTTCTCGTCGAAGGCCAGCACGGCGTTGGTGTTCTTCATCACCGGGGCCTCCAGGGAGGGGACGGATGTGCCCATCATGGGGCCGCCGTAGAGCACCTTCTTGGGCTCGCACTTGAGGCCCACGAAGTTGAGCACGTCCTGGATGGGGGTGCCCACGGGGACGATGACGTTCTGGGGGTTGGCAACGGCGGAGCCGTCCACGGTGACCACCTTTTCCACCAGGGGCATGCCGGTGCGGATGTACTTGGCGATGACGGCCAGGGTGGTGCAGTTGATGACGATGGCCCCCACGTCGATGGGCAGCTTGCCCTCGGGCACAATCTCGCCGGTGGTATTGTAAATGAGCACCTTCTCGCCGCCCTGGGGGTACAGGGCCGGGAGGGCGGCCACCTCAAAGCCGGGCACGCCCTTGCCCGCCTCCTCCATGATCTTCACGCACTGGGGCTTGTTGTCCTCAATGCCGATGACGATGCGGTCGGCGGTGTAGTACTTCTGGAGCAGCTGGGCGCCGTAGATCACGTCGTCGGCGTTGTCGATCATGGTGCGGGTGTCGGAGGTTATGTAGGGCTCGCACTCCGCGCCGTTGATGATGATGGCGTGCACCCGGTCCGGGTCCACGTTGAGCTTGACCGACGTGGGGAAGCCCGCGCCGCCCAGGCCCACGCAGCCGCACTGGCGCACCGCCTCCACAAAGCTGTCCTTGTCGGTGACCACGGGGGGCTTGATCCCCTCCCACACGGCCTGCTGCCCGTCGGTCTCGATGACCACCACGGTGTCGAACCGGCCGTTGGAGCTGACGATCTCATCCAGGCGCTTCACCTTTCCGGACACGCCGGAGTAGATGGGGGCGGACATGAACCCCCCGGCCTCCGCGATCATCTGGCCCACCTTCACCTCGTCCCCCGGCTTGACCACAGGCTTGGCCGGGGCGCCGATGTTCATGGACATGGGCACCGTAATCACCGGAGGCACCGGCAGGCGCACGGGAACGCGGTCCACCGTGTTTTTCCTGTGGGGCGCATGGATGCCATGCAATTTGCCACTGAACACAATGTCTCCTCCTCTGGGTAATTTCTATTTCCCGCCCGGCCGCGGGGCAATCCCCGGAACCCGGGCGGGCAGACGGCGGCCCCCTCCCCAGCCGGGGCGGAACCGGGCGCGCCAAATCACGCAGAAATATTATACCACGTTTCCCCCCAAACGCAAGGGAAAATCTGTCCGTTTTGAAAACCGGGCGAAAACCCATTCCGCTCTTGCGCCAAATCTGGAAATCGTGTAGAATTTTGTCAGGCAAGCGGGGCGGCCGCCCCGCTGCGGCACAAAAGGAGGCATTCGCCGTGTATAAAGGAAAACGCGCCGCCCCATCCCCCCGCCCCCGCCTGCCGCTCCCGGCGGCGCTGGCGCTGGCCGCCCTTCTGGCCGTGGCAGGGCTGCTGGCGGCCTTCAACGCCGGCGGGCCCTCCCGGCCCGGCGGGGCCGTCCCCTCCCCCACCGTCCAGCCCACCCCAGCGCCCACGCCTGCCACAACGCCGGAGCCGGAACCCACCCCCTCCCCGGCCCCCGACCCGGCGGAGGAGCTGCTGGCGGGGATGACCCTGTATGAAAAAGCCTGCCAGCTGCTGGTGGTCAAGCCGTCGGCCATCACCGGGGTGTCCCGGGTGACGGCGGCGGGGGAAACCACCCGGGCGGCGCTGGAGCGCTACCCCGTGGCGGGGCTGCTGTACGACGACACCAACCTGGTCACCATGGAGCAGGCCAAAACCATGCTGGCCAACGTCCAGGGCTACTCCAAAATCCCCCTCATCCTCACCTGCGACGAGGAGGGCGGGCGGGTCAACCGCCTGATGCACACCATCGGCACCACCTATATCGGCCCCATGCTGGACTACAAGGACCAGGGCGTGGACAAGGCCGCCGAAAACGCCCGCACCATCGCCGCCGACCTTGCCGCCTGCGGCTTCAACATGGATCTGGCCCCGGTGGCCGACGTGTGGTCCAACCGGGCCAACACCGCCATCGGCGACCGGGCGTACAGCGACGACTTCCAGCAGGCCGCCCAGCTGGTCTCGGCCGCGGTAGGCGGCTTCCACGAGGGCGGCGTGGCCTGCACCCTCAAGCACTTCCCCGGCCACGGGGACACCTCCGCCGACAGCCATTACGGCTCGGTGTACGTGTATAAAACCCTGGACGAGCTGCGCGGCGCGGAGCTTGTCCCCTTCCGGGCGGGCATTGAAGCGGGCGCGGACGCGGTGATGCTGGGCCACCTCATCATGGCCGATATCGATGAACAGCCCGCCCTGTTCTCCCACAAGGTGGTCACCGGCCTTTTGCGGGAGGAGCTGGGCTTCGGCGGCGTGGTCATCACCGACAGCCTGGATATGCGGGCCATAACCGACCACTACGGCAGCGGCGAGATTGCCGTGGCCGCCATCCAGGCCGGGGTGGACCTGCTGCTGTGCCCCCAGGACCTGGATGAGACCATCGGCGCAATCACCCAGGCCGTGGAGGACGGGACCATCCCCCGGCAGCGGCTGGACGAGAGCGTGCTTCGGGTGCTGCGCCTCAAGCTGGAACGGGGCATCCTTAAACGCAGCGGCATAGAAAAGCGGGGCGGGATGACAGCATCCCGCCCCGTCCTGTTTTTCAGCGCAGCACCGCGCCGCACTCTTTCTCCAGCGTCTCCAAAACGGATTTGACGTCCTCGTCGGCTTCCTCTCCGGTCAAGGAGCGGTCGTCGGCGCGCAGCACCAGGTTGAAGGCCACCGACTTTTTGCCCTCGCCCAGGTTTTTCCCCCGGTACACGTCGAACAGGGATACCTCCTTCAAAAGGCCCCGGGCCCCCTTGCGGATGGCGTTTTCCAGCGCCCCCACGGTGACCTCCTCGCCGCACACCACGGCGATGTCCCGGGTGATGGGGGGGTACTTGGGCAGAGGGATATATTCCGGGTCCGCCCCCCGGGCGGCCAGCAGGGCCTCCACGCTCAGCTCCGCGCAGTACAGCTCGGTGTCCACGCCGTAATTGGCGGCCACCGCCGGGTGGATCTGCCCCACCACGCCGATGTGCTGCTCCCCGGCCCGCACACCCGCGCAGCGGCCGGGGTGGTAGGACGGGTCGTCCCCACAGGGGTAGAAGGACACGTCCCGGGCCCGCACCGCTTTCAAAACGGCCTCCACCGCGCCCTTGACGGCAAAGAAATCCATTCCGGCGCCGTAACCGCCCAGGGTGAGGAACTTGGGCTCCACCGCCAGCCCGTCCGCCCCGCCAGGCAGATAGACCTTACCCAGCTCGTAGAGCTTCACGTCCCGGTTGCGGTAGTTGTAATTGCGCTGGAGCACCTCCAGCATGGACGGCAGGGCGGTGGTGCGCATGATGGAGGTGTCCTCCCCCAGGGGGTTGAGTATGCGCATACTCTCCCGCAGGGGCTCGTCCGCTGGCCAGCCGATCTTGTCGTAGGCGGAGGGGGAGATAAAGGAGTAGGTGATGATCTCGCTGTAGCCGCAGGCGCGGCACACCTCTCCCAGGCGGTTCTCCACCTTCTGGTCGGCAGAATACCCCCCCTTGGTGGTCTGTCCCCGCATGAGGGTGGCGGGGATGTTGTTGTAACCGTGGAACCGGGCCACCTCTTCGGCCAGGTCGGCCATCCGGCGCACGTCGCCCCGCCAGGAGGGGACGGCCACCCGGTCCCCCTCCACACCAAAGCCCAGCTTTTTCAGGATGCGGACCATCTCATCCTCCGGCACATCGGTGCCCAGCAGGGCGTTGATCTTGTCCGGCTCTAGGGTGAGGACAGTGGGTTGGGGCACATCGTTCAAGATGTCGATGACGCCGTCCACCACCTCGCCGGCCCCCAGCAGCTCCACCAGCTCACAGGCCCGGTTGACGGCGGGCAGCGTGTTCATAGGGTCCAGGCCCTTCTCGAACTTGGCGGACGCCTCGGTGCGCATACCCAGGGCCAGCGCACCCTTGCGGATGCAGGTGCCGTCGAAGCAGGCGGATTCGAACACCACGTCCGCAGTGTCGGCCACGATCTCGGAGTTGAGCCCCCCCATGATGCCCGCCAGGCCCACGGCCCGGCCCTCGTCGGCAATGACCAGGTGGTTGGCGTTCAGGGTGTGCTCCTTCCCGTCCAGGGTGGTGAGCTTCTCCCCTTCCGCCGCCCGGCGGACGATGATCTTTCCGCCGTTCACATAGCGGTAGTCGAAGGCGTGCATGGGCTGGCCGTACTCCAGCATCACGTAGTTGGTGATGTCCACGATGTTGTTGATGGGCCGCACCCCCATGGCGCGCAGCCGTTCCCGCATCCACTTGGGGGAGGGGGCGATCTTCACGTTGCGCACCATGCGGGCGGTGTAGCGGGGCACCAGGTCGGCGTCGGGCGTCTCCACGTCCAGCAGCTCGGGCAGCACGCCGTCCGCCCCGCCCTTCACCTCGGGGGTGTGGAGGGCCAGGGGCTTGTCGAAGGTGGCCGCCGCCTCCCTGGCCAGCCCGATGACAGACAGGCAGTCCGGGCGGTTGGGGGTGATTTCAAACTCCACCACGTGGTCGTCCAGGCCGATGACGCCCTTGATGTCATCGCCGGGTTTGCACTCCTCCTGGAGGACGAAGATGCCATCGGGGATGCAGTGGGGGAACTCCTTCTGCTCGGCGTGGAGGTCGGCCAGGGTGCAGATGGCGCCGGTCTTGGTATTATAGGCCACTAAATCTCCGGCGTGGAGGTTGGGGCAGCCGGTGGTGACAACGGCGGCGGTGGGGCCGTCCTGCCCACCGCAGGCCAGGGTGCAGCGCCATCTGCCGTTTCCGGCGGCGCCGACCTCCTTCACCTCTGCCGCCGCCACCGGGCCAAAAATCTTGTACCCCGGCTGGATGTCCGCCGGGATGGAGGGCTTGGCCGGGTCGGTGGGCTTATAGTCGCCCAAGATCGCGGCGGCGGTGATGGCGGCGTAGGGGAAGTCCCGCTCGTCCAGCCCCAGCTCGTCCAGGCCGCACATCATGCCGTCGGACAGCATCCCCCGCAGCTTGCCCCGCTGGATATGCTTGCCGCCGGGGAGGGTGGAGCCGTGCAGGGCCACGGGAACCAGATCGCCTTCGTGGATATTCCACGCCCCGGTGACGATCTGGAGGGGTTCCTCCCCGCCCACGTCCAATTGGCAAATCCACATGTGGTCGCTGTCCGGGTGGCGCTCCATGGACAGGACGCGGCCCACCACCACACGGTCAATTTCCGCGCCCAGATCGGCGGTGCCCTCCACCTTGGAGCCGGACAGGGTCATGGCCTCGGCGAACTCCTTGTCCGGGGCGTCTACTTTGACAAACTCATTGAGCCATTTGCGGCTTAAATTCATGGTGTTTTCCCCCTCTCAGAACTGTTCTAAGAACCGAATATCGTTCTCAAAAATGAGCCGCAGGTCGGCGATTTTGAACCGGCGCATAGCGGTACGCTCCAGTCCCATGCCGAAGGCCCAGCCCGACCACTCCTCGGGGTCGATGCCCGCCATCTCCAGTACCCGGGGGTGGATCATCCCCGCGCCTAGAAGCTCGATCCAGCCCTCCCCTTTGCAGGTGGGGCAGCCCGCGCCGCCGCACTTGTGGCACTGCACGTCCATCTCGCAGGAGGGCTCGGTGAAGGGGAAGTGGTGGGGACGGAACCGGGTGACGGTGCCTTTGCCGAACAGCTCCTCCGCCAGCAGGTTCAGCGTGCCCTTCAGGTCGGCCATGGTGACGTGTTTGTCGATGACCATCCCCTCCACCTGGTGGAACATGGGGGAGTGGGTGGCGTCCACCTCGTCCTTGCGGTACACCCGGCCGGGGGCGATGATGCGGATGGGCAGCTCCATGGTGTCCATGGCCCGCACCTGCAT
This sequence comes from uncultured Oscillospiraceae bacterium, assembly GCA_910588105.1. Lineage (GTDB taxonomy): Bacteria > Bacillota > Clostridia > Oscillospirales > Oscillospiraceae > Enterenecus. Next base: position 19,039 of record CAJUQD010000030.1, read on the forward strand.
GGGGGAGGTCTGGGAGCGGAGCATCACCCGGCTGTCCGCGTCGAAGTAAAAGGTGTCGGACCAGTCCCGGGAGGGGTGGCCCTCCTCGGCGTTGAGCCGGTCGAAGTTCAGCTCGGCCAGTTCCACCTCCGGTCCGTCCAGCACCGTGAAGCCCATTCCGATGAAGATTTCCTTGATCTCGTCCAGGGCGGTGTACATGGGGTGGCGGCGGCCCACCTGCACCTGGCAGCCGGGGATGGTCACGTCCACCGTCTCCGCCTTCAGTTTGGCGGACAGGGCGGCGGCCTCCATTTTTTTCGAGGCGCTGTCCAGCGCGCCCTCCAGGGCGGCGCGCACCTCGTTGGCCAGCGCGCCCATGGCGGGGCGCTCCTCGGCGGACAGGCGGCCCATCTGCTTGAGCACTGCCGTCAGCTCGCCCTTTTTGCCCAGGTAACGCACCCGCAGCTCGTCCAGGGCGGCGGCGTCGCGGACGCTCTCAAAAGCGGAGAGCGCCTCGGCGCGGATTTTTGCCAACTGTTCCTTCATATATCCTTTCTCCTTTTCCGTTGTAATTTCGATGTTATCTCACTCCAGCCGGAGTACCCGGCAGGTGACGGAAAATTCCTCGTTGCCCGGCATCTGCCCGGAGGCGGTCCCCGCCTCCCGGAAGCCGCAGGCCAGGTAGAGGGCCAGGGCGGGAGCGTTCCCCTCCAGCACCTCGATGGACACGGGCCGTCCCATGCGGCCCAGCGCGTCCTCCACCAGCGCCCGGCCCACCCCGCGGCGGGCCAGCGCCGGATCCACGTACAGCCATGCCAGCTCGTCCTGCGTGAATGCGGCAAAGCCCGCCGCCGTCCCGTCCATCTCCGCCACCCGCAGGGTATATTCAAACAATCCCTCCCTCTGGGCGGCCACCGACAGGGGCAGGAACGCCCCCTCCAGCCCCGCCAGCCGCAGCTCGTCCAGCCGGGCGGCGTCGTGGATGGCCTGGAGCCGGGGCCAGTCTGCCTCTTGGTAATCCCGGATCAAATTTACTCCCATTTTCATAGCCCTCCATGCAAAAAACGCCCTTCCTCCCCGCAATCTGGGGACGAAAGGCGCATCCTTCCGCGGTACCACCCGCATTCCCGCGCACGGCGCGGGCACTCATGGCCCCATAACGGGGGGCGTCCGTCCCCCTCTCGGGGGCCGCTCCCGGGCGAACAAGCGGCACGCACCGGGGCGGCTCTCAGCCGGTGACCGCCCCTCTCTTGGATTGCGCAAGCCCGCTATTTTCCCGTTCATCGCATTTGCTTTTTCCTTTATATCATATTAAAGATTGAAATGCAAGGGGGAAAACGCTGATTTATCGCATTCTCCCCGCCGGCATAATAATATGGTTGAAATGCGGGAGTGAAACCCGTATAATAGCAGAAAATGAAAGGGGGCCGAACCATGAACCTGTATACCGCCGCCCAGGTGCGGGAGGCCGACCGCCGCGCCATTGAGGAGCGGGGCATCCCGTCCGCCCAATTAATGGAAAACGCCGCCCTCGCCGTGGTGCGGGAGGTACGCGCCCTGCCCATACCCGGGCCGGGGCTGGACGGCCCCATCGGCTGGGTCACCGCCGACGGCCACGTCCCCACCCACGAGGAGCAGGCGGAGTTCTGGGCCATGCGGCGGCGCTCGGCCATCGTGTGGTGCGGCCCCGGCAACAACGGCGGGGACGGGGTGGCCGCCGCCCGGCTGCTGCTGGAGATGGGCTGGCAGGTGAAGTGCGTGCTGGTGGGGGACCGCTCCAAAATGACACCGGACTGCCGGGAGATGGAGCGCCGCCTTAACCAGGCCGGGGGCATGCTGGAGGACTTTGACCCGGCACACAAGGAGCAGTACATGCCCTTTGACGTGGCCATCGACGCCCTGTTCGGGGTGGGCCTCCGCCGCGATTTGGAAGCGGATGCCGCCCTGGCCGCCCGGATGACCCGGCGGGGGACGGGCTGGGTGGTGTCGGTGGACGTACCCAGCGGCATCCACGCCGACACCGGCGACGTGATGGGCGAGGCGGTGCGGGCGGACGTGACCGTTACCTTCTCCCGGGGCAAGCCGGGGCTTTACGTGGGCAAAGGGGCGGTGCACAGCGGCCGGGTGGTGGTGGCCGGCATCGGCATACCGGACGAGTTCTACCCGGGCCGTTCCCAAAATGTACTGGTGGGCCGGGAGGACCTGTACCTCCCCCCAAAGGCGCTGGACGCCCATAAGGGGGACTTCGGCAGGCTGTTCATCCTGGCGGGCAGCCGGGGGTACGCCGGGGCGGCGGCGCTGTGCGCCCGTGCGGCGGCCCGCTCCGGCGCGGGGCTGGTGACCCTGGCCGTGCCGGAGGACGTGTACCCCATCCTGGCGGCCAAGTGCTGCGACGAAGTGATGGTACAGCCCCTGCCCGGGGACGACGGGGCCGTGCCGGACATGGCCAGGGGCTGCGCCGCCGCCGTCATCGGCCCCGGCCTGGGCCGGGGGGAGCGGGCGGAACGTCTGGCGCTCGCCCTGATGAGAGCCCTCCCCTGCCCCATCATCCTGGACGCCGACGGTCTAAATATCATTTCCAGGCATATAGATGTGTTGGACGAGCGGGAGGGAAAAACCATCCTCACCCCCCACGACGGGGAGTTCGCCCGGCTGTCCGGGTGCGCCCTGCCCATCCGGGACCGGCTGGGGGCGGCCCGGGGCTTTGCCGGGCAGCACGGCTGCACCCTGGTTTTGAAGGGCTTCCGCACCGTCATGTCGGCGGGCGGCAGGTGCGCCGTCAACCCCACCGGCAATCCCGGCATGGCCAAGGGGGGCAGCGGGGACGCCCTGGCGGGGCTGATGGGGGCGCTGGCGGCCCAGGGGCTCCGGGACGCGGTGGAGCTGGCGGTATGGCTCCACGGCCGGGCGGGGGATCTGGCGGCGGCGGACAAGGGGGAGTACGGCATGACCCCCTCCGACCTGATTGAGCAGATACCCTACGCCATGAAAGAGCTGTGTGAAAGGGGATAACCCCCGGCGCCGGCCAAAGCCGGGACGGCGCGAGTGCGCCGTACAAGCGTTTTCGCGAACAAATACCATACGCCATAAAGGAATTGACTTAAAGGAGGAGCGAGAGGTGCGCAAGGCCCTGTCTTGTGTACTGATGATAACCCTGCTGCTGTCCGGCTGCCGGCCGGCCGGCGCGGGCGAGACCCCGGAGGACGCGGCGCTGGCCCTCCGGGAAACATACCAGGCGCTGGCGGGCTGGTCCGCCTCGGTGGACGTTTCGGTGTGCTATACCGACACGGTGTACGACTTCTCCCTGGACGCCCAGTGGCGGCGGGATGGGGAGACGGTGCTCACCGTCACCGCCCCGGAGCTGGTGGCGGGGATTACCGCCCGGATCGCCCAGGGGGAGACGGTGCTGGAGTACGACGGCGCGGGGCTGTCCCTGGGGCTGCTGGACGGTTCCGGGCTCACCCCGGTGTCCGCCGTCACCGCCTGCATGGAGCAGATCGAACAGGGCTGGATGGCCCAGTGCGCCTGGGCAGGGGAAAACGGCGAGCACCTGCAAATCTCCTTCCGGGACCCGGAACAGGAGGACAACGCCGGCACCCAGTTCCTGCTCACCTTCGACCGGGCGGGCTATGCCCTGCTGTCCGCCGAGGTGAGCGCCCAGGGCCAGAAGGTGCTGAGCGCACAGTTCAGCAATTTTACCATGGAGTTGAAGCAAGATGACACAAAAGACGACCCGTGACACCGCGCGCACCTGGGCGGAGATCAGCCTGGGCAATTTGGAGCACAACTACCGGGCCCTGCGCGCCTGCGCCCCGGACAGCAGGTTTCTGGCCACGGTGAAGGCCAACGGCTACGGCCACGGGGCCGTCCCCATGGCCCGCCGCCTGGCGGAGCTGGGGGCGGACTATCTGGCGGTGGCCTGCCTGGAGGAGGGGGCGGCCCTGCGTCAGGCGGGCGTCGCCGCCCCCATCCTTATTCTGGGGCATACCCAGCCGGAACTGGCCTCCGAGGTGGTGGAGCTGGACCTGACCCAGGGGATATTTACCCCCGAGCTGGCGAAGGCCCTGTCCGACGCCGCCGGGGCCGCCGGGAAACGGGCTAAGGTTCACTTAAAAGTGGACACCGGCATGAGCCGCCTGGGGGTGCTGGACCACAACCCGGAGCAGGCAGCGGCGGAGCTGGAGGCGCTGTGCGCCCTCCCCCACCTGGAGCCGGAGGGCATTTTCACCCACTTCGCCAACGCCGACGGGGACGAGGGGTACACCATGCTCCAGTTCACCCGGTTCCTGGACGTGCTGGACGAGCTGAAATCAAAATACGGCAGAACTTTTGAAATCCGCCATTGCGCCGCCAGCGCCGCCGTGTTAAACTATCCCTGTACCCATATGGATATGGTGCGCCCCGGCATCGCCCTGTACGGCCATTACCCCGACCCCTCCTGCCAGGGGCTGGACGGCCCCGGCCTGAAGCCGGTGATGGCTCTGTACAGCCGGGTGGCGGCGGTGCGGGAGTTCCCGGCGGGCACCCCCGTGAGCTACGGCTGCACGGCCGGCTTCGGCCCGGACGGCGGGCGGACGGCGGTGCTGCCCATCGGGTACGCCGACGGCCTGCACCGGGCGCTGTCCAACCGGGGCAGCGTCTGGCTGGACGGGAAGCCCCGCCCCATCATGGGCCGGGTGTGCATGGACATGTGCATGATCGGCCTGGACGCAGCCGCCCATGTCCGGCCCGGCGGCGTTGCGGAGGTTTTCGGCCCGCATCTGCCGGTGGAAAGGCACGCGGAACTGGCGGGCACCATCCAGTACGAGCTTTTGTGTGCGGTGGCGCCCCGAGTACCCCGTTTGTACCTGGACGCATAGGATAGTCAGGGAACCCGCCGGGAGACCGGCGGCGAGCCGCGGCGGCTTTTCCGAAAAACCCGGTATAAAAGCCGCCGCCCCGTGGGAGAATGATAGTACCCGGTCTACATACGCTGGCCGGGCACTATATCCGGCGGAGTGTGAGATCCTGTGGACAACAGCGTCAAACGCGGCGACATTTTTTACGCGGACCTAAGCCCGGTGGTGGGCAGCGAGCAGGGCGGCGTCCGCCCGGTGCTCATCGTCCAGAACGACACCGGCAACAAGCACAGCCCCACGGTGATCGCCGCGGCGATTACCTCCCAGACGGGCAAGGCCCGCCTGCCCACCCACATCACCCTGGCCTCCCACAGCTGCGGCCTGCCCAAGGACTCGGTGGTCCTGCTGGAGCAGATCCGCACCCTGGACAAAAAGCGCCTGCGGGAGCACATGGGCCGGGTGGACGACCAGGTGATGCGGCGGGTGGACAGTGCCATCGCCGTCAGCTTCGGCCTCAGCCCGGAGCGGTTGGTATAAAGAAGCGCGGAGGATAGCCGCGCAGGGGAGCTTGCAGCGCAGCGAGAGCGAAAGCCCGACCGCCGCGCCCCGTCCCGCCCCACTGCCGGGGCGGGACAGGGCGTTTGAGCCCCGGCGGGGACAGGCCCTGTACAGACAGAAAACCATGGAGGAATCTACATATGAAAAAATGGAAACTGGCCGCAGCCGCCCTGTGCGTGTGCTTTTTGTTCACCGCGGCCTACGCCGCCAACGCCGCCCCCGGCGGCCAGGCCGACCCGCTGGTCACCTTGAGCTACCTCAACGGCGCCTACACCAGGCAGGTGAAGGACATGGTGGATCAGGCCGTCACCGCCCGCAAGGCGGAGATGGAGCAGGCCCTGCGAAACATCGTGGCCGGCCAGGGCGGGATCTCCGCGCCCTCGGGCGGCGGCAGCGTGTTCACCGTGGTCACCCTGAACCAGGGCCAGTCCCTGGTGGGGGACGTGGGGTGCGAGGTAATGCTGCGGGTGGGCTCTGCCACCTGCGGCGCGTCGGACAGCGTGGGCCTCATCGACACCACCTCCGGCGGCGTTCTGGGCACGGGCGCGGCGCTGAGCCAAAACCACCTGTACATGGTCACCATCGCCCCCCGCTGGATAACGGCCTCATCGGCCACGGTGAAGGTGCTGGTCCGGGGGCCCTATACCATCCAGTAATTCCCTTCACCCCGGTAGGTATTCATAGAATTTTAACAAAGATTTCGCAAATTATCTCTGTTTTCTTTGTGCGCTTCGTGGTATACTTCCCTTGTCAGGTTGAAGAAGCCAGACAATGCCGCAACCTCTCTTTTCTCCTTAACCGGGGCTGCTCCGTTGATGCGCCGGAGCCCCCCGGACAATCTGCTCCAAAGCCCCAATCCGGCTTTGTTCCGCCGCCCGAAGGGCGGCACTCCATAAAGAAGTGCCACCTTTCGGGCTACTTGTAAAGAAATCTAAGAACCTGTATTCACAGCCGAAAATACCGGGTGGGCGAGGGCTTTCCCGCCAGGCAAGGCGAATTTCCGCTGGAATACTTGGTGTATTTCAAGAAAATTCAACGCAGTATGGCGGGGACAGACCCGCTCGGACGGCGTTTGAGGTTGTAAATACAGATTCTAAAATTTATCCCTCTATAAGCAGTGCCATGTACTATCCGATAGTACATGGCACTTTATCAGACTTTATTGTATTCTCTACCTTAACTCTGAGCTGTGCAAGACGCCGGAAAGATTGACGCTTACCAGAAAACTTTCACGGCCGATTTCTTGACCGGCAGACGAGAGAAGAATGAGGGCCAGCTTGATTCGTACTTGGTCGAAAATGCCCATGAGCCAATCATTGACGGGAGATATTTGAGGAAGCGCTGATTAGGCGCCGTTTGAAAATTGGCAATATGCCCAGCGGCAAGGAATTCCAGATAGGCGCTGTCCCCATAGACAACCTCGTAATCCTCCCGCAGCAGCTTTATCGCCATGGTAACATCGTGGACATTGGCGGCGGTGGCCTCCCCCGTATGGACAAAACCGCTGCCCGCATCCACGCCAGTGTGACATTTCATACCGAAATGCCGCTGGTTTCCCTTTTTCGTCTGGTGCATCTCGGGATCCCGCTTTTTCCGCATTCTTGGTCGAGCTTGGGGCGCTGATCAGCGCAGCATCTACGATCGTGCCGCCCCGCATCATCCGGCCCGCCCTCTCCAGACAGCGGTTGATTGCGTCAAAAAACAGCTTACCGATGCCTTTCTCCTCCAGCAGGCGCCGGAAGTGCAGCAGTGTGGTGGCGTCCGGCACGTTTTCTTCAAAAAAGTTGATCCCCATGAATTTACGCATGGCATAGCTGTCGTATACGGCGTCCTCCACACCCTCATCGGACAGATTGAACCAGCATTGCAGCAGGTACATCCGCAGCATGATCTCGATCTCAATGGGTGGACGTCCTCGTTTCCCGCTGGGGTAGTGGGGCACGATCAGAGACACCCATTCCTCCCCTGGAATGATCTCGTCCATGATCTCCAAAAATTCTTCCCGTTTTGTTTTTCTTCCGGCACCTGTATTCCATATCGCTGAAACTTTCCTGCTTCATTTCCTGTCCCCCTTTCTCAAATATCCTGCCTCTCAACATTCCGTCTGCGGCGGATTGCCTGGCCCAATGTCAATTCCGTCATGGGGGTTCCTCCCGGCGTACCCGGCGCGTTTAGCGCAGCAGCTGGCCCACGTCCTCCATCCCCCGCTGGCGCAGGAAAACGGCTTTGGGGGACTGGCGCAGCACCTCCCGGATGTCGCACGTCAGCGAGCTGGCCTCATTGGTGTCCCGCACCACGCTGATATACTCATGGACGCTGTACATACTGCCGAAACTCTGCCCCAGCTGTCCGTACATGGCGCCGTAGACCCCCTGGAGCCGAGTGACCCAGCGGTGGTTGGAAACCAGAGTGGACAGGGCGTCCCTGGCCGCCTCCCGGGTGACGAGACTGAGGGCGTCCAGCCCCAGCGCCCGGGGGGAAACGCGGAACCGGGGCAGCGTCACGCTGCCCTCCCCCACCGGCAGGGACAGCCCCTGCCGGGTCCAGAGCCTGGCCCCGCCAATATCCGTAGCGGCGGATACCTGGACCCTTCCGCAGTTACCGAAGAGGCAGCCTCCGATATCCCCGTGCGGCCCGCCGCCCTGGGCCCTGACCACCCGGGCGGAGCCGGTGATGACGATATCGCCGCAGGGCCCCTGTATCCCCGCGCCGATGGCGGCGGCGCAGCAGGCGGCCTGAGCCGTCACCGCGCCGCCCTGGATGCGGATATCCCCCGCGGGCGAGCCCAGTGCCCCGCCGATGCCTGCGCCGCCCCCCGTCCCGGTGGCGGTGACCACGCCGCCCCGGATGTGGATGGGGCCGGTGGGCTCCCGTCCCAGGCCGCTGTCCCGGCCAATGCCCGCGCCCCCGGTGCCTCCGATGGCGGTGAGCGTGCCGTCCGGCGCCTCCTTGGGATCTTTCGTCTGGTCGATGCGCAGGCAGGTGCCGTCCCCCAGGGATATTCCCGCGAAGCCCGCGCCGCTTTTAAACACGTTGTCCGTCCCCCGCCGCAGGAGCAGGGTCACGTCGTTTCCCCGGCCCAGGCTGAACGCCCTGCCGGAGGGAACCCGGCACTCCACTCCGTCCAGGATCAGCTTGACCGGGCCGGTGCCGTCGGCCAGGATGATCCTGCCGCTGAAGGGGCGCCGGTCCGCGTCCGTCCCGGCCCCGCCGGCGATGGCGGTGACCTGCCCGGACAGGATATGGAGGGTGTGGCTCTCCTCGTCGTAGCGCCAGTCCGTCTCCGGCTCCCCGCCGGTGACGGTAAAGGGGTTGGGATATCTGGAGATCTCCCGGAAGGCCCCTGCCTTTTCGTCCCAGCGCACGTAGGTGTACCGGGTCTGGAGGCGGCCCGCCTTGTCCCTACCCCGCAGGATGATGGTATGGGCGGGATACCCCTTGGAACCGTCCCACTTCAGCAACCACAACCGAACCAGGTCAATCTGGCCGTCCCTTCTCAGGGTAAGCTGGCCCTGCCTGCCGTCCACCGCCAGGGAGGCGATGGAGTTCCATTCCGGGAGCAGGGTTTTCCACACGATGTCGAAAGGGGTGAGCGGCTCGCCCCGGGCGCTGCGCACGGCGGCATCCTGCGCCGCCAGCAGGGAGACGGGGCCGTCCACCACCACCTGGGCCGCTTGGGCACCGTCGGCCTCCCCGCCCAGCGCCACCGTGCCCCCGGCGAGCCGCAGGACGCTGCCCGCCTCACCCCGGAGCTGCCCGATGCGCACCAGCCCGCCGCCGTCAAGGGTAAGGACGGCGTCCTTCCCCAGCCGCAGCTGGGCCAGCGCGTTCTCCCCCGCAATTGTAACCCGCGCCTGGGCGGACTGGGCGCTGAGCAGGGGGGCGTTGACTTGCTGGAGCGCTACCCGCCCCGTGCCGGTGAGCCGGAGCGCCGGGGCCTCCTGCCCCAGCCCGCGAAGGGTTATATCCTGCCCCCCGCCCAGTATCAGCGTGCCGCTTTCCCGGTCAAAGGCCGCGCCGGACAAATCCCGGCCCGTCCCCTGTACCGGCCCCAGCTGCGCCGTCTCCAGGGGCGGAGCGGCGACCGCTTCCAGCCCCGGCGTCCCCTGGGGTGGGACGGCGCCCTTCTGCGCGCCCAAGCTGTCCAGCAGCGCCGCCAGCCCGTCCCCGGAGCCTGCCAGCAGGCCCATCAGCAGTTCCATATCCCCGCCGCCCCCCGTCAGCAGGGCAAGCAGGTCGGGCATGGACGCCGCGGCCTCCCCCACCAGCAGCAGGTTCATCAAAAAGGCCTCCAGCCCCGGGGCGGTGCCCCCGGCAAACTGGGCCTGGAACTGCTCCATGCTGGCAAAGACGCCGCCTGTCAGCTGTTCCAGCGCCTGATCCGGGGAGACGCCCTGGGCCACCAGGTCGAACAGCTGCCGCAGCCCCTCCGCCGCCCGCTCCGGATCCACCGCCCCCGAGGGCACGCCCCCGGAGATCACCGCCCCCAGGTAGAGCCCGGCCAGATAGCCCGCAACGGAGCTGCCGTCCAGCGGGAGCCGCCCCAGGGCCGCCAGCAGCTGCGCCCCGCTGGCGGTACGGTCCACCCCCAGGGCCGCCAGCAGACCGGCCCGGTCGGGCGCCCCCCCCGCCATCGCGCCCAGCAGCCAGGGCGGGAGGCTGTCCGCCCCCTCCTGCCGGGCGGACAGGCCCTCCATCACCGTGTCCACCAGCGCGTCCAGGCCGTCTGCGGCCTCACCGTCCTGAAACAGGCCCGCCTGGACGCCGTTTTGGGCGATCTGGCCGATCTTGTCCCGCAGCTGTTCCAGCTCCGCCTGGAGGGCGGCGCGGTCTGCCTTGCCGTCCACCGCGGCCTGACGGGCCAGCTCCTCCATGCGGCCCAGGCTGTCCCCTATCTCCGCCAGGGCCGCCTCCCCCGACTGGAGCGTCCGCCGGCCCTCCCGGGCCTGGCGCCCCGCCTGGGTCACCCGGCCCATCAGCCGCTCCAGCGTCTCGGAGACGGTGGCCGCCTTGCCGCCCACCGCCGCCGGCTTGGCCTGGCCTGCGGCGGCCTGTTTTTCGGTTTTGCTCGTCCCCTGGAAGCGGCGCACGGCCAGCTCCCTGTTTCTGCAAACACTCAGCTCCCCCATTTCGCGGGCCTCCTTCCTAAACGGCGGCCGGGCCGCCTGTGGGAACCTCCGATTCAATTCGTCTGGCCGCATTGTGGCATAAAATCCCACGCCGCCGGTTTTCAACCTGACCGAAGGTTCCGTTATAATTCTTATCGTCCTGCCGGAAGGAAAAAATAAGGAGCCGTACCAGCGGCCCGGGCGGGCAGATTTGCGGGTGGAAACAGCGGCAGGCAAGGCAATTAGAAGCGCCCGCCCACCGGGCGGGCGCTTCCTCACGCCTTTTTTCTGCGGCGGATCTCCACGCTCACGCCGGTGATGACCACCGCTGCGGCGCACACCAGCATGATCTGGAAGATCAGCTGGTTTACCCAGGACGCGTCCCCGGCGGCCCGCCGGGCCTGCATATCCCACGCCAAGAAATACTCCCAAAAGGTAGGGCCGCCCGTGTCCTCGATCAGCAGGCCGCACAGGCTGTTGAATACGGGGGTGGCGAAGCTGGCCAGCAGGGCGATCACGCCGGCCTTCAGCCAGGGCCCCGCGGGCATCCAATAGAGCGCCGCGAAGCCCGCCCACAAAAAGACCGCCCCCGCCAGGGCCAGGGGGTAAGCCAGGGTGAACAGCCAGTGTCCCCCCGTGAAGGCCTGGATCACCGCAAGCAGCAGAAACACCCACACCGTCAGCACTGCCATGCACAGCGGCAGCACGTGCTTTCCGCAAAACCGCCAGATGGCCCACCAGCCCCAGGGCAGGGCCAGGCTCACCGCCGTGATGGCCAGCCCCCCGAGAATCCACCAGCCGCCTACATTCATCCAGCAGGCCAGCAGCAGGAGGATGACGCAGCCGGACGCCGACCCCAGGCAGGCGGACAGCTTGTTCTGCCGCACCAGAAACGGCAGGTTGGTGAAGCAGAAGCCCAAGGCGCAGGAGGCCAGCACGATCCAGAACCAGTCCAAGGTGTGGAAAACGGTCAGGTTGCAGATAAAGCACGTCACGACAGCGATGGCGTAGCCTGCGGCGAAAAACCGCCGCGTCCCCGCGGTTACCTCCCGCCACACCGCCGCCTGCCGCTCCTGGACATGGGCCTGGTCGTCGTCGCAGGCGGTAAAGAACTCGTGTTCCGTGATGCCCAGCGCCCCGCAGATGGGCATGACCATGGACACGTCGGGGTAGGACAGCGCCCGCTCCCATTTGCTCACGGTGGACTCGGTGACAAACAGCCGCTCTGCCAGCTCCTTTTGGGTCAGACCTGCCTCCAGCCGCTTTTTGCGGATGTACGCGCCAAAGGATTCCTTTTCATTCATGGTTGGCACTCCCTTTGTGTTGGATGTGCCCCCACACTACCCCCTGGGCCAAAAAAAGTCAAGGCTTTGGGATGAAAAACCAACTCGACTGTCAGGAAAGTCGGCTTGTGCCAAGGGCTGGACAACCTTTTGTATTATGTTTTATCTGGGGTATTTCCCTGTGCTGTCGGGATTGGAAGGACTCTTAAATCTGGCTCAGGCATAGAGAGATACATCTCCTCGCACTCGCGTTGCGCGGAGATTAGGGTGTTGATCGCCTGCTCGTTGGCATGGAAAAGTGTCAGGTACATTTCTTTATAATCTGCCAATATGATTCATTCCTTTACGCATATGTAACATATTGTACCATCAAGATTGTAACAATATGTTACTGTGCTGTCAAGGGGGGATTGGATGGTTGGATTGCGTGAAATCCGAAGAAAGAAAAAGCTGAACCAGCAGCGCGCGGCGTTGGACCTGAACATCACTCGGGAGGCGCTGTCCCACTATGAGAATGGGCGGCGGGATCCCTCGCTGGCCATGCTGGTCAGAATGTCGGAGTATTTCAATGTCTCCATCGACTACCTGATCACGGGGCATGAATTTGAGAAAAAGTGAGCTGCGGCCAACGTCTGACGGACGGTGGCCGCAGTATGTGTTATGTTCCCCGGCTATTGGCCGGATGCCCTCTATTCACAGCATCTCAGCTCAGCTTTTCCATCCCCAGCCGCAACCGCCGCAGGGTTTCGTCCCTGCCCAGGATGGAGCAGATTTCCACCGCCCCGCCGGGGGTCACCGCCTTGCCCGCCGCAGCGATGCGCACCGGCCACATAAGGGTGGCGTTTTTCACGCCCAGCGTTTCCGCCAGCCCCACCAGCGCCCCGTGGATGGCGTCCTGGCTCCACTGGGGGAGGGCCTCCAGCGCCGGGACGGCGGCCTCCAGCATGGCCAGCGACACCTCGGCGTTGGTCTTGGACTTCTTGTTGGTGAACAGGTCCGCGCCGTAGTCCGGCAGGGCGTCGAAAAAGTTCACCTTTTCCGGGATGTCGGACAGCTTTTCGCACCGAGCCTGGAGGAGGGCGGCGATGGCGCCGGCGTCGTAGGCCTCGTTTTTCACCGACTGTCTGATCCAGGGCTGGGCCTCCTTCACGAACTTCTCCGGGGAGAGATTGCGCAGGTAGGCGGCGTTGAAGTAGTTCAGCTTGTCCATGTCGAAGGCGGAGGGGGACTTGGAGATGCCCCCGATTTCAAACGCCTTCACCAGCTCGTCCATGGTGAAGAATTCCTGCTCGGCGATGTCCCCGTGGGGGGCCCAGCCCAGCAGGGCCACATAGTTCACCACCGCCTGGGAGAGGTAGCCCTGGGCCACCAGATCCTCATAGGAGGGGTCCCCGTGGCGCTTGGACATCTTGCGCACCGTCCCCGTGGCGGGGTCGCTGAACATGACGGAGGAGCAGTGGACATAGGTGGGGATGTCCCAGCCGAACGCCTCATAGAGCAGGTTGTACTTGGGGGCGGAGGACAGATATTCCGCCCCCCGGACCACATGGGTGATGCCCATCAGGTGGTCGTCGATGACGTTGGCGAAGTTGTAGGTGGGCAGGCCGTCGGATTTGATGAGGATCTGATCGTCCAGCTCGGCGTTGTCCACGGTGATGTCCCCGTATACCGCGTCCCGGAAGGTGGTGGTTCCCTCCGGGATGCGCTGGCGGATGACATAGGGCTGGCCGGCGTCCAGCCTGTCCTGGATTTCCTCGGGGGTGAGGGAGAGGCAGTGCCGGTCGTACTTGGCGTTGGGGTCGTCCCTATGCAGCTGCTCCAGCCGCTCCCCGGTGCAGAAACAGCGGTAGGCATAGCCCTTGTCGATCAGGAGCTGGGCGTACTTCCCATACAGGTCCCGGCGCTGGGTCTGGATGTAGGGGCCCACCGGGCCGCCCACATCGGGCCCCTCGTCCCAGTCCAGGCCGCAGCGGCGCATGGTGGCGTAGATAACCTCCACCGCCCCCTCCACCAGCCGCCCCTGGTCGGTGTCCTCAATGCGCAGCAGGAATTTGCCCCCCGCGTGGCGGGCAATGAGCCAGGTGTAAAGGGCGGTGCGCAGGTTGCCCACGTGCATGTACCCCGTGGGGGAGGGGGCGAACCGGGTGCGCACCTCCCCGTGAGGGATGCGCTGCTCCATCTGGTCGAACCAGCTTTTGTCTATGGACATGGCGATGACCTCCAAATCAAATCATGTGGCACTATTATAAAAGGTAGGGAACCTTTTTGCAAGTGGGAAAACCGTCGGAACGCTTCGTGGTGGGCCTCATACTTAGTTTGCAGGGCGCAAGCTCCATTAGCTTGCTACCCCGCAAGCTAATTTTTTATGCCAGAAAAGAGGTGAAACACATGGCAGGCTACGCTTTCCGCACGTTACAAGCCCGGAAAGACCTCCAGACCCTTTGGGAAAACGGCAACACGG
>CAJUQD010000031.1 GCA_910588105.1 uncultured Oscillospiraceae bacterium
AGGAGGCGGTGGAGGAGTACGGCGGCAACCTGCTGTTCGTCTCCCACGACCGCTACTTCATCGAGAAGTTCGCCACACGGGTGTGGATGCTGGAAAACGGCCAGATCACCGACTTCCACGGCGCCTACAGCGAATTCCGCGCCTTCCGGGAGCGGCAGGAGCAGCTGAAAAACGCCAAGCCCGTTGCTGTCGAACCGGAGAAACCCAGAGAGGACAAGCCCCGCCGAGCGGGCGGCACGAAAGAACTGGAAAAGCAGGTCCGGGCCGCCGAGCGGGCGGTGGAAAAGGCTGAGGTACGGCTGGACGAGCTCAGCCAGGAGGCCGAGGAGGCCGCATCCGACTACCTGAAGCTCCAGGAGGTGTACAAGGAGCGGGAGGAGCTGGAGGACGAGCTGGCCCGCCTGTACGCCCAGTGGGAGCGGCTGGCGGCGGAGCTGGAAGAGGCAAAGGGGTAACACAGGGACATGGACTACAAAAGCTATCGGGGGGACAGCCCTCGGCGGAAAAAGAGGCATTGGCTGGCAGCGGCGCTGCTTCTGCTGGGCCTGGGCCTGGCGCTGTTTGGGGCGCTGGAGCTCGTCATCGCCGTCCACAGCCGGGACCGGGTGGCGGAGAACCCCCCGCCCAAGGTCATGGTGGTCTTCGGCTGCCAGATGCGCCGGGATGGGCCCTCCGTTTTGCTCCGGGACAGGCTGGACGCCGCTCTGGCTTACTGGGAGGCGCACCCGGATATCAAAATCGTCGTCACCGGCGGCAAGGGGGACGACGAGCATGTGTCCGAGGCCCAGGGGATGTACGACTACCTCACCGCCCATGGGGTGGACGGGGCGAATATCTATATGGAGGACAAGTCCCGGAACACCTGGCAGAATATCAACAACACCTTTGCCCTCATGGAGCGGGAGGGGTGGGAGCTCACCGATGATGTGCTGCTGGTGTCCAGCGGCTTTCATCTGGCGCGGATTGAGCTGCTCTGGAACCGGGCCCGCGTCCAGGCGCTGCGGGGTGAGACGTACGGCGGCCAGTACATTTCCACGCTGGCCGCCCCGGTGAGCCACGCGCCCTCGGCGGTGCAGATGTTCTTCCGAGAGCCGCTGGCGCTGGTGAAATCTTTTTTGTTCGACCGATAAATAAGGTGATGAAATGCAGGATAACCTGAAAAACATAGAGCTGCGCTACCAGGAGCTGGAGGCTCGCCTGGCCGCCAACGAGACCTATTCCGACCCGGAGCTGGTTTCCAGGCTCAACCGGGAGCAGAAGGAGCTGGAGCCGCTGGTCAGCGCCTACCGGGCGCTGTGCAAGGCCCGGAGCGACCTGGCCGGGGCGGAGGAACTCTTGTCTGATCCGGAGATGAGAGAACTGGCCCAGGCTGAGCTGGCCCAGGCCAAAGGGGATGTTGAGCGGTTGGAGCGTGAAATCAAGGTGCTTCTCCTTCCCCGGGACCCCAACGACGGCAAAAACGTCATCATGGAGATCCGCGCCGGGGTGGGGGGGGAGGAATCCGCCCTGTTTGCCCACTCCCTCACCCGAATGTACACCATGTACGCGGAAAAGCGGGGCTGGCGGGTGGAGATCAATTCCGTCAGCGAGACGGAGCTGGGCGGCGTGAAGGAGATCTCCTTCACCGTGGAGGGGGACGGGGCCTGGTCGCGCCTCAAATTTGAAAGCGGCGTCCACCGGGTCCAGCGGGTGCCGGAGACGGAATCCGGCGGGCGCGTCCACACGTCCACCGCCACCGTGGCTGTGCTGCCCGAGATGGAGACGGTGGACGTGGAGATCAACCCCGCCGATGTGGAGATGCAGGTATTCCGCTCCTCCGGGGCGGGGGGCCAGCACATCAACAAGACCTCCTCCGCCGTGCGCCTCATCCACCGGCCCACAGGGACAGTGGTGGAGTGCCAGCAGGAGCGATCCCAGTTCCAGAACCGGGAGAAGGCCATGCGCCTGCTGGCCTCCATCCTCTACGACCGGGAGCAGGAGCGCATAGAATCGGAGTACGGCGAGAACCGCCGCAGCCAGGTGGGCAGCGGGATGCGCAACGAGCGCATCCGCACCTACAACTTCCCCCAGGGGAGGCTCACTGACCACCGGATAGGGCTGACGCTGTACAAGCTGGACGCGGTGATGGACGGCGATTTGGACGATATCATCGACGCGCTGACCACCGCCAGACAGGCGGAACAATTAGCGGAGAGAAGCTGAGGCCATGTATACGCATATCATTTTTGACCTGGACGGCACCCTGCTGAACACCATCGACGACCTGGCGGACGCGGGCAACCACGTCTGCGCCGCCCACGGCTGGCCCGTCCACACGGTGGACGCCTACAAGCGCATGGTGGGAAACGGCATCCCCAACCTGGTGTCACGCTTTACCCCGGACGGGCTGGGGGAGGACGAGCTGGCCGGGGCGCTGGCGGAGTTTTCCGCCTACTACAACGACCACAAGGCGGACAAAACCGCCCCCTACCCCGGCATTCCGGAGCTGCTGGCCGCGCTGAAGGGCGCGGGAATCCACATGGCGGTGCTGTCCAACAAGGCCCATGCCCTGGCGGGGCCGGTGGTGGAGCACTATTTCCCCGGCGTATTTGAGTACGTGCAGGGCGCGCTTCCCGACGCGCCTTTGAAACCAGACCCCACCCTGCTCCACGCCATGATGAAGGAAATCGGAGCAAAACCCGAAACCACCCTGTTTGTAGGCGACAGCGACGTGGATGTACACACGGGCAAAAACGGCGGGTTGACGGTGGTGGGCGTGCTGTGGGGCTTCCGGGACAGGCCGGAGCTGGAGGGCGCCGGGGCGGACTATGTCATTGAACGCCCGGGGCAGCTTCTGAACTCCGGTCCCGATCAGAATGCACAGGCCCGGCGAAGGGCGGTGGGCGGTGAGGATGTGGCAGAAACCGGCAGCGTGATCCGCTGCGTCCTATGCTGGCTGGCCACAGCGTTTTTTGCTCTTTTGGAGCTGGCCGACCTCTGGTGGCTTTTCAAGCTCCTGCCGGACGTTCTCCGGTACGGCTATGACTGGGAGGCAGGCTATAATCTGCATCTGGCGGAGGATTTTGAAATCGCCGGGGCGCTGGCATCCTTTCTCGGCGTTCCCCTCCTGCTCCTGCTGCCGCTGTCCATCCTTCTCGCCAGGAAGCTACCCAAACGCAGCCGTCTCACCGTTGGCTGTACAGTCTGCTGGCCGGTCGCGGTGGTCCTCGCATTCTTCGAGTACCTCTTCTGCTCCTATCTCGTTCAGCACCTGCCGGACGTGCTCGACCCTGACTATGACGGCGTCTATTATCTGGTCGAAAACTGCCGAGAAATCGCCGTACAGGCGGTTTTGACCGGGATCACGCTCCTGGTCATGTTGGCGCTGGCCGTCTATTGCACCATCAAGCTCGGAAAGCGGGGAACACAGCGTGAACACTCTATATCTGACAAGTGATGACGTCCAACAGGCGGCATCTCTGCTCCGGCAGGGCAAGTTGGTGGCCCTCCCCACCGAGACGGTATACGGCCTTGCCGCCGACGCGACGCAGAAGGGGGCGGTGCGGGCCGTCTACGACGCCAAGGGCCGCCCGGAGCAAAAGCCCCTGAACGTGCTGGTGGACGGTATGGGCATGGTGGAGACCGTCTGCCGGGATATACCAGGGGACGCCTACCGGCTGGCGGAGGCGTTTTGGCCGGGACCGCTGACCATGATCCTGTGGGGGAACAGCGCCCTGCCCTCCATCGTCCCCGCCGGGGGCGGGACCCAGGGGGTGCGCTGCCCCGACCACCCGGATACGCTGGCGGTCATCAAAGCGCTGGACAGGCCGCTGGCCTGTCCCTCCGCCAACCTGTCCGGGCAGCCCAGCCCCAAGTCGGCGAATGACGTGCTGGCCCAGCTTGGCGGGAACATTGACGCAGTGCTGGACGGTGGGCCCTGCTCAGTGGGCGTGGAATCCACCATCCTGGATTTGACCGCCACGCCCTACCGCATTCTGCGCCAGGGCGGGCTGGGCCGGGAAAAAATTGAGGCTGTGCTGGGACAGGGGGCGCTTTCATGACGGTGATCGGCATCACCGGCCCCACCGGGGCGGGCAAAACCACCGTTTTGAACGTCCTCCGGGACATGGGCGGGGCGGTGGCGGACTGCGACGCGGTGTATCACCAGCTGCTTCTCACCAACGCCCCCATGCGGGATGAGCTGCGCGCCCGCTTCGGCGGGTCGATTTTTGATGGGCATGGGGACTTGCGCCGGAGGGAACTTGGTGCTATTGTATTTGGGGACGCCCAGGCGCTGGGCGACCTCAACGCCATCACCCACCGGCACATCATCGCCGAGCTGAAAATGCTCATTGCCCAGGCTGGAGCCCAGGGCCGCCCCGCCATCGCCCTGGACGCCATTGCCCTCATGGAGAGCGGCGCGGGGGCGCTGTGCCATGTGACGGTGGCCGTCACCGCCCCCGAGGATATCCGCGTGGGGCGCATCATGGCCCGGGAGGGCATTTCGGAGGAGTACGCCCGCGCGCGGGTGCGGGCCCAGAAGCCGGACTCCTGGTTTGAGGAGCGCTGCACCTATACCCTGCGCAACAGCGGGGACCTGGCCGGGTTTGAAGCACGGTCCCGATCCCTGTTGAGACATATTATTTATAAGGAGGACATCTGACATGGAAGAGAAAACGCCGGGCCAGCAGCTGCGGGAGGCGCTGCTGAACGAGAGGAAAAACGGTTGGGACGTGGTGGACGAGGCCACCCAGCGCTCCATCTCCGACTACTGCGAGGGCTACAAAACCTTCCTGGACAAGGGCAAGACGGAGCGGGACTGCGTGGACTATACGGTGGAGCTGGCCCAGGCCGCCGGCTTTGTCCCCTTCGAGCGGGGCATGGAGCTCCAGCCCGGCGCCAAGGTATACCGGGTGAACCGGGGCCGCGGCGTCAACCTGGCCGTCGTCGGCTCCGCGCCGCTGGATCAGGGCGTGTCCATCACCGCCTCCCACATCGACAGCCCCCGGCTGGATCTGAAGCCTGCCCCCCTCTATGAGGACAGCGAGCTGGCCTTCTTCAAGACCCACTACTACGGCGGTATCCGCAAATACCAGTGGGTGACCATCCCCCTGGAGCTGCGGGGGGTGGTGTGCATGAAGGACGGCTCCATTGTCCGCGTGGCGGTGGGTTCCCACCCCGGCGACCCGCTGTTCACCATCGATGACCTGCTTCCCCACCTGGGTTCAGACCAAGCTAAAAAGCCCCTGGGCGAGGCCATCCCCGCCGAGAGCCTGAACATTCTGGTGGGCAGCCGCCCCCTCAAGGGCGACGACGGCAAGGACCGGGTGAAGCTGGCGGTGATGAAGCTGCTCTACGACCACTATGGCATCCGGGAGGGGGACTTTATCTCCGCCGAGATCGAGGCCGTCCCCGCCTTCAACGCGGTGGACATCGGCTTCGACCGCTCCCTCATCGGGGCCTACGGCCACGACGACCGGGTGTGCGGCTACGCGGGGCTGAAGGCCCTGCTGGACCTGGAGGGCGTGCCCGTGCGCACCGCAGTGTGCGTGCTGGCGGACAAGGAGGAGATCGGCTCCGAGGGCGTGAGCGGGATGCAGTCCGCCTTCTTCGAGACCTTTTTGGGCGATCTGTGCGCCAGCCAGAAGGTGCCCCTGCGGGTGTGCCTGGAGAAATCCTTCTGCCTGTCCACCGATGTCACCGCCGCCTTTGACCCCAACTTTGCCGAGGTGTATGAGAAGAACAACTCCGCCCGGGTGAACTACGGCGTGGGCCTGTGCAAGTACACCGGCTCCCGGGGCAAGGGGGGCGCCTCCGACGCCGGGGCCGAGGTGGTGGCCTATGTCCGCCGCCTGCTGGACGACAAGGGCATTTTGTGGCAGATGGCCGAGCTGGGCAAGGCCGACCAGGGCGGCGGCGGCACCGTGGCCTGCTACATGGCCAACCGCAACATCGACACCCTGGACGCGGGCGTACCTGTACTGAGTATGCACTCCCCCTTTGAGACCGTGTCCAAGCTGGACTGCTATATGACCTACGCTGCCTGCAAGGCGGTGTACCAAGGCTGAGCAGTGGTCCGCCTGGAACCCATCGGTCCAGACAACTGGCGGCATAAGCTGGCCGTCCGGGAGGATCAGCAGCGGTTCGTGGGCAGCTCCACCGGCATTCTGGCCCGGGCTTACGCTTACCGGGAGCGCAGGGCCCAGGCAAGGCTGATTTTGGACGGCGATACCCCGGTGGGCATGCTGCTTTACTACGACTGGCCCGAGGACCGGGAGTACGTGTTCAGCCATCTGCTCATCGACCGGCGGTATCAGCGCAGGGGCTTCGGCGAGGCCGCCGCCCGGCTGGCCCTGGACGAGATGCGGGCGGACGGCCGCTATTCCCAGGCCAGCCTGTGCTATGTGGAGGGTGACGAGCCCGCCCGGCTGCTGTATGAAAAGCTGGGCTTCCGCCACACCGGCGAGGTGGACGAGGTGGACAGCGGCGAGATCCTCATGGTCCTGGATCCGCTGTAACGGATAGAAACCCCCTTTTGCGGAAAAGCTACCGCAAAAGGGGGTTTTTCCATGACTGAGGAGACCAGACCGGCGGAAAACGGCGAAAACGAGGAGCAGGAGCAGCTCCGCCAGGACATTATAGACCTGGGGACCAGCTCCGTCAAAACAGAGGACGGCGCCATCCACACCCTCACCATCGTGGGTACCATCGAGGGCCACCAGGAGGAGCGTTCCGGGGCCAAGACCACCAAGTACGAGCACATCCTGCCCTTTCTGGCCAGCCTGGAGGAGAGCGACGAGGCGGACGGGCTGCTCATTCTGCTCAACACCATGGGGGGCGACATTGAGGCGGGGCTGGCCATCGCGGAGATGATTGCCGGCATGTCAAAGCCCACCGTTTCCCTGGTGCTGGGGGGCGGGCACTCCATCGGCGTGCCCCTGGCGGTGGCGGCCAAGGAGTCCTTTATCGTCCCCTCCGGGGCCATGACCATCCATCCGGTGCGGCTCAATGGGCTGGTCATCGGCGTGAGCCAGACCTTCCACTACTTTGAGCGCATCCAGGACCGTATCTGTGATTTTGTCATCCGCAACAGCGGGATCAGCCGGAAGGACTTTGAGCACCTGATGCTCAACACTGGCGAGATGGCCGCCGACGTGGGCAGCGTCATCTACGGTAAGGAGGCGGTGAAGCTGGGGCTCATCGACCACTTGGGGGGGCTGTCCGACGCGCTGGCCTGCCTGCACCGAAGGATGCGGGAGGAAAAAGAGCGGCGGGACCGGGACGGGCGGTTATCCTGATGGGATAACCGCCCCATCGGTCGGGAAAGGCAGGCTGCCCCGGGGCCGGGAAAGCCGGGCCCGGCAGGAGAAAGTCCGTGGAAATCTCTTCGGGCCATTTGACATATGGCACAGGATAGCCTATACTGGCCCTGTGATAAGGAGGCGGCTATATGGATTTTCAGGGCTATTTTCCCATTTGGGACAAACTGGCGCCCGGCCACCAGGAGATGCTCCTGGACAACTTGACAGAGCGGAACATAAAAAAAGGCGCCGTTATCCACAATGGGGATATGGACTGTACCGGGCTGCTGCTGGTGCGCTCCGGCCAGCTCCGGGCCTATATCCTCTCGGCCGAGGGCCGGGAGATTACGGTCTACCGGCTGTTTGACCGGGACCTGTGCCTGTTTTCCGCCTCCTGCATGATGCGCAGCGCGCAGTTTGATATCACCATCCAGGCGGAAAAGGACACCCGGCTCTGGGTCATCCCCGCAGAAGTCTACCGGCAGGTGATGGAACAGTCCGCCCCCGCGGCCAACTACACCAATGAGGTTATGGCGGCGCGGTTTTCCGAGGTTATGTGGCTGATGGAACAGGTCATGTGGAAGAGCCTGGACAAGCGGGTGGCCGCCTTTCTGCTGGCGGAGGCCGCCATTGAGGGGACGCTGCTGCTGCGCCTCACCCACGAGTCCATTGCCAACCACCTGGGCACCCACCGGGAGGTGGTGACCAGGATGCTTCGGTACTTCCAGAGCGAGGGCATGGTCAGGCTCTCCCGGGGCGCGGTGGAAATTATGGATGAAAAAAAGCTGGCTGCGCTGGGGAATACATAGACAGTTCCCGTCCCGCTTACCGACGGATAGAGGGCGGGGCTGCCATGCACATCACAGGAATAAAGCGCAAGCCCCCCACCGGACATCCGGTGGGGGGCTTGCGGCGCTTTTTATACGATAAAATATTATTATATATTATTGCAAGCCAAGTCGGCAGCCGCAAGGATAAGACGGCGGCCTTGGGATTGACGTCTGGCCGGATGCTTTTCTGGGGTAGTGATGATATCAAAAAACGAAAGAAAGAGAAAACAGCAAGGGGCCAGAACGCGGCGTGGGAAAGCTTTTCGAAAATGGCAGGGGTGAATGTTTGATGGGTGGCCGTGAAAGTACAGGTGGGTGGCCCAGAAGTAAAAACGCGTATAATGATCTGCCTGTATCCACATCTGAGCGCATGATATCAATGAAGGAGGTTGGAGGTTGCATGTTGGAGGTTGCATGAAAGTGACCTATGCCGCCGGAGCATTATGAGGACGCGATACAGGCTGGGATCCATTTCATCAACTGCGATTTTGGCGACGCGCCCCACAAGGCCCCCCGGCTTGTGGACTGGGAACAGGATTACAGCCTGATTATCGCCCCCATCAACCGGGTTATCGGGGGAGAGGTGCGGGCAGTGAAGTACATGCACTGGTGGTATTTCCTGGCGGCCTACCAGCAAATAGGAGATTGCACCTTCGCCCAGGTGGTGCGCATCCGTGACCGCCTGACGCGGGGGAAGCGGCTGGACAAGTCCGATCAGGAGTGGTATCGGAAGAACCGCCACCTGGTGGACTTCAAGCGTAAATACACCAGCGCGGATGACGAACTCACGAAAAAGTGGGGCGTAATATAACAACACAGCCAGTGGTGAGACCGGCCGTGTTACAGGGTCACTTTTCAACGTCTGCTGCGAGACAGTCTATTGCTCTTTGGAGAAACTCTGGTTTGCTTATACCCTCTTTAATAGTGTAATCCTCTATGCGCTGAGATAAATCCGGCTTCACTCTGGCAGCAAATTGCCGGTATGCCTTTTTGTTGTATCTGGACTTCACCTCGCTACTTGTGCGAGTCTTGCGTTTTGTTGTGGTCTCTATCGTGCTCCCCTCCTTTAGAGAAGTAGGGGCCGGTTTCCCCGGCCCCATATCCCTCACTTCTTTTCCTTTGGTTTGTATTGCTCTTCTCCAGTTTCTACCCAAAGGATAAAATCGTTAATCGACTTCTCATCCCATCCGGCAGCGCGGAGACCAAGGATAATGCGGGAGCTTTCAGACGTATTCATCTGTTTACCCTCCTTCTTTAGGATGAATCTATTATAGCATACTGCTAGTACCATGTAAAGCGCTTTTGAAATGCTTTGAAAAGAGGTAATCCACATGGCAAATTCCACAGCAGACGGAAGCGTTGTCATTGATGTGAATATGGATGTCAGTCAGGCGGAAAAGCGGCTGGCAAAGCTGCGCGGGGACATTATTGCCGTTCAATGCCTCAACAAGAAGGACGAGGACGGCAAACCCGCCGTTGACCTGAGCATCATCGACATGAAAGGCGGCACCAAATATCCATATGACCCTGGGAGGGGAGAGAATCGGACCATCCCCGCGAAACGGTTGGCGGCATAAAGATTGATGCCGAAACGGCCGTTGTAGCGTTGAATGAAAAAGAGACCAGAATTGCCGCGATTTATGTGATTGAGGGATAGGGGGTTACCCCATTTCTGCCTGGGCCCTTTCGGAATCCCTTGGCAAGGCCCAGGCACAAGGAGGAAAAACTGCCGGGAGGCTGAGCATGCCCGCTCAGCCTCCCGGCGCTGCCATTTGCTTGCATGTTCCGCCACAGGCCCCCGCGAGTTCAGCGGGCGGCGTCCTGCCCCAGCAGCTTGTCGATGGAGGCCAGCTTGACGCACAGGGAAAAGATTTCCATGGCTGTGCGCAGATCCTCCTGAGACGGATAAGTGGGGGCGATACGGATATTGCTGTCATGGGGATCCTTGCCGTAGGGGTAGGTGGCACCTGCCCCGGTCATCACCACGCCGGCCTTTTTCGCCTTGGCAATGATTTCCCTGGCGCAGCCGTCAAGGGAGTCAAAGGAGATAAAGTACCCGCCTTTGGGGGTAGTCCACGTCCCGATTCCCAGGCCGCCCAGCTGGCTTTCCAGGGTGCCGGTGACAATTTCAAACTTGGGGCGGAGGATATCCGCGTGGAGGCGCATATGCTCAACCAAACCGTGGATATCGCCGAAAAAGCGCACGTGCCGGAGCTGGTTTACCTTGTCGTGGCCAATGGTCTGGATGGCCAGCTGGGTTTTGATGTCCTCCATATTGTTGGGAGAGGTGGCGATGGCCGCCAGCCCTGAGCCGGGGAAGCTGATCTTGGAGGTGGAGGCAAATTTATATACCAGATCCGGGTTTCCGGCACGCTTGCACTCCGCCAGGATCTCAATCAAGTGATCCTGGTCGTGGTCATACAGGTGATGTACGCCGTAAGCGTTGTCCCAGTAAATGCGAAAGTCTTTTGCTGCCGGCTTTAAACGGGCAAACCGGCGGACGGTCTCATCGGAATAAGAAATCCCCTGGGGATTGGAGTATTTGGGGACGCACCAGATTCCCTTGATGGCTTCGTCGGAGGCCACCAGCTCTTCTACCAGATCCATGTCCGGACCCGTGGGCGTCATGGGAACATTAATCATGTCAATGCCGAAATACTGGGTAATGGAAAAATGGCGGTCATATCCCGGGACGGGGCACAAAAATTTCACCTTGTCCAGCCTGCACCAGGGTATGCTTCCCATAACGCCGTGGGTCATGGACCGAGAGATGGTATCATACATGACATTCAAGCTGGAGTTTCCATAGATGATGATGCTGTCGATGGGGTTTTCCATCATGTCCCCAATTAGTTCCTTGGCCTCCCTGATCCCGTCCAACACGCCGTAGTTCCGGCAGTCGGTGCCGTCCTCACAGGTCAGGTCGTCATTGCTGCTCAGCACGTCCATCATGCCCATGGACAAGTTAAGCTGTTCGGTGCAGGGCTTTCCCCGGGCCATGTTCAGGTTCAGACCCTTCCCCTGGTACTCTTTATATTCGGCTTTTAACTGGGCGCGCAGGCCCTTCAGCTCTTCTATGGCCAGTTCTGCGTATGGTTTCATTTTGATCTCCTTTCAGATTGAGATGCCGTCCACCGCTATTATTTATATCGCATTTTCAAGGTTTGCACAAGCCTTTTATGCTTTGGCACCGATATTTTTGTGGAGGGCGGACCGGGCAGCACCGGCAGCGCCGCGTCCTTTTCGCCGGGAAGAGGGAAAAGCCGTATCCGAAGGGCAGATGGGGCGGTCGGTTTCCTCCACACGAATGTTGTTTGGTCCATATATGAAAGCTGCTTGCATTTTCATTGCGTCATCTCCATTGCGTTTTTCCATAGTACCGCCGCGAAGGGCGGCGGGCAAGCGGAGGATTTCCATTGAGATACGGAATTATTTTGAAATGTTTCCGCATGGGTGCGGCAAATTTCGGACTGGGGATAGCAAAAAAACTGGTGCTTATAAAAATAACTATATATACAGGGGGTCCGAGGGGGCCTGCGATGCGCGTGAAAGGGGGATTATGTGGTAGGAAGCGGCTATCTGCTTGGGATGGATATTGGAACCACCAATATAAAGGCGGTTTTCACCACGGCTGGGGGGGAGCGGGTTGCGTCCGCCTTCCGGGGAGACCGGCTGATTTGTCCGGGCCCGGGCATGGCGGAACAGGACGCCCTGCAGTGGTGGGACAGCGCGGTGGAAATATTCCGCGAGCTGGGGATGAAAGCGGGGCGGATGGACTGGCGGGAATCCGGGCAATTGCGGTCAGCTCGCAGACGGTTACGCTGTTGCCCCTTGACGCCCAGGGCGTCCCTTTGCGCAATGCGGTCATCTGGATGGACGGGCGTTGCGGCGGCGAGTTGAAAGAGCTTCTGACCGCAGTGGGCAGGCAAAGACTTGTGAAGATTGTGGGCGGGCAGCCGGATAGCTTTTTTCCCAATTCCTCATCCCGAAGCAAAACCGAAGCAGGGACGAGTTCGGCGGATGCCTGGAAAACCGCGCCCGGTTTTTGCTGATGGCGCTGGATGAGGTGCGCGCCGCGGCGGGACCGAAGTTTCCGATTGAGATCCGGCTGTCCGGCCCGGCGGCGGGAGTTATGAAAAAATAAAATGAAGGGTCTTGACCAATTTGGTCAACGGCGGTATGGTGGAAGGGAAGGAGGGCCGACCATGAACGAGAAGTTTTTCAACCTCCCCCAGGAGCGCCAGGATCTCATCCGCAGCAGCGCCATTCTGGAGTTTGGTGAAGGCAGCTTCAAAAAGACCTCCGCCGACGCCATCGCCAAGCGGGCCGGGGTGTCCAAGGCCCTGCTGTTCCACTACTTCAAGGACAAGCGGGAGCTGTATGCCTACCTGTTCCAGTACGCCATCGACATGTGTATGGAGGCGTTCAACCGGCAGGTGGAGCGGATGACCTATTTCGGGGAGACCGATTTCTTTGCCGCCCTGGAGCGGGGGCATAAGGTCAAGATGGATATGGTGCGCCGCATGCCCGGGCTGTTCCGCTTTGTTATGCGGGCCTACTATGAGCGGGACAGCGTACTCTCCCCCAGACTGCGCCGCAAGCTGGACGATGTGCTGGCCCAGTCCACCGACTCCTTTCTGGCCCGAATGGACCTACACAAATTCAAGGACGGCGTGGACCCCCGGCAGGTGGTTCGCCTGCTCACCCTGTCCGCCGAGGGGATGCTGGCGGAGACCAACGCCTGTACGGCGGAGGAGATCAACAGGCTGTTCCAGGAATACAAAAAGAACGCGGAGCTGCTGCGGCAGTATCTCTATAAGGAGGAGTATTTGTGATTCGGATTGACCGGCTCACCAAGAGCTATGGAAAAGCCCGGGGGATAACTGAGCTGACCCTCCATGTGCCGGAGGGCTGCTGCTTTGGTTTTATCGGCCCCAACGGGGCGGGCAAGTCCACCACCATCCGCACCCTGCTGGGGCTGCTTTCCCCCACCGCCGGGTCGGCCAGGGTGCTGGGCCTGGACTGCGTGAAGGAGCGGGAAGCTATATTGGACCAGGTGGGCTACATGCCCTCTGAGGCCATGTTCTACCCGGATATGCGGGCGGGGGAGGTGATCCGCCTGTCGGCGGACCTACGCGGCCTGGACTGCCGGGACGAGGCCGCTGCCCTGTGCGCCGCCCTGGAGCTGGACCCCAAAAAGCGCATCCGGGCGCTGAGCTTGGGCAACCGAAAAAAGGTGTCCATCGTGTGCGCCATGCAGCACCGGCCAAAACTGTACATCCTGGATGAGCCCACCAGCGGGCTGGACCCCCTGGTCCAGCGGTCCTTCTGGGCCGAGCTGGAGCGGCGGCGCCGGGAGGGGGCCACGGTGTTTTTGTCCTCCCACGTGCTCTATGAGGTCCAGCGGTACTGTGACCGGGCGGCCATCATCCGGGAGGGCAGGCTGGTGGCGGAGGGAACCACCGCGGAGCTGGATATTGAGAACAGGTTTTTCGACTACTATGAGGGGAGGGCTGCCCAATGACCGTTTTTCGCAAGGAGCTGCGCGCGGGCGCGGTGAGCTTTCTGGTCTGGTCTGCGGCCGTGGGCGGGCTGATGGCGGTGTGCGTGGGGATGTATCCCTCCTTTGCCGGATCGATGGACGATATGTCCGCCCTGTTTGCCGGAATGGGGGACTTCTCCGCCGCCTTCGGGCTCGACAAGCTGCAATTCGGCACCATTTTAGGGTTTTACGGCACGGAGTGCGGCAATATCCTAGGCTTGGGCGGGGCCTTTTATGCCGCCCTCACCGCCATGGGGATGCTGGCGGGGGAGGAGGGGAGCCATACGGCGGAGTTCCTCCTCACCCACCCGGTCAGCCGCCTGCGGGTGGCAGGGGAAAAGCTGGCGGCGCTGGCCGTGCTGGTGGTGGCGCTGAACCTGGTCTGCCTGGCCTGCGGCGCGGGGGGTATCCTGCTGATCGGGGAGGACGCGGACTGGGGCGGTCTGCTGCGCTACCACGGCGCGCTGCTGCTCATGCAGCTGGAGGTGGGCGGGCTGTGTTTCGGACTGTCCTCCCTTCTGCGCCGGGGCGGGCTGGGGCTGGCCATGGGGCTGGCCGGGCTGCTCTATTTCGCGGGACTGCTCGTCAACCTGGATCAGGGCCTGGACTGGCTGCGCTTTGTGACCCCCTATTATTACGCCGATGCCGCCCGGGTCTTTGCCGGGGAAGGACTGGCGGGCCCTGTGCTGGCGGGCTGCGGGCTGGGCGCGCTGGGCGCGGGCTTCGGCCTGTGGTGGTACCGGCGCAAGGACATCGCGTAGGACTGCCGGCTGTGCGCCGACCGAATCAAGGGCCCCGGACGCCATGCGTCCGGGGCCCTTCCGTCATTTTTTGTTGCGCACAAACACCTGGGTGCCCTGGTACTTGGGGTTATGCCGCTCATCGAGCTCGAAGCCGTCCAGGGCGGCGATGAATCGGGAGAGCTTGGCAAAGCCGTAGTTCCGGGCGTCGAAATCCGGCTGCTTTTTGATGAGCAGGGTGCCCAGGTCGCCCAGGTAGGCATAGCCGTCCTCGTCCGCCAGATCCTCCACCGACTGGGCGATGAGCTCCTGGACGGAGAGGGCAGGGGACTCCGATGGGACGGCTTTCTTTTTCGTGCTCTTCCCGGCGGGGGCGGGGGGCTGCGCCTTTTCGGCGGCCTTGAGCGACTCAATGTACACGAACTTGTCGCAGGCCACGATGAAGGGCTTGGGGGTCTTCTTTTCCCCCATGCCATACACTTTCATCCCCGCCTCCCGCAGGCGGGTGGCCAGGCGGGTGAAGTCGCTGTCGCTGCTCACCAGCACGAAGCCGCCGCAGTTGCCTGAGTAAAGGATGTCCATGGCGTCGATAATCATGGCCGAGTCGGTGGCGTTTTTGCCGGTGGTGTAGCTGTACTGCTGGAAGGGGGTGATGGCGTGCTCCAGCAGCAGGGGCTTCCAGCTGCCCATGTTGGGGGCGGTCCAGTCGCCGTAGATGCGCTTGATGGTGGCCGAGCCGTACACCGCCACCTCCGCCATGATCTCCCGCAGGGCGGTGCGGGGGGCGTTGTCCGCGTCGATGAGGACGGCGAGGCGAAGTTCGTTTTCCATGGCAGGCTCTCCTTTTCGCGTCGTTGCCGGGCTGTAAAAGCCAGTATATCACAGGCGCAGGCGAAAGGCCAGAACAAAAATTTTTTTCTGCCCTGCAACAATCCGCATTGTCAAGGCGTGTTATGGGTAGAAGGGATTGCGCAAAGCCACCCTTCGGGCTTTGCGCCGGAAGGAGGGGGAGAATGGAGTGTTCCAATCGGTTGGATGAATTGGTGGTCAAATATGAAAACACCCTGTTCCGGGCGGCGCTGGCCATTTTGGGCGACGTCCAGGAGGCAGAGGACGCGGTGCAGGATACTTTCCTGCGCTATCTGGAAAAGCGCCCCCAGTTCCGGGACGGGGAGCATGAAAAGGCGTGGCTGCTCAAGGTGACGGCCAACCGCTGCAAAAGCGCGCTGCGGGTTTGGAAGCGCCGCCCTACTGTGGAGCTGCTGGACATATACCCCGCCCCGGAGGAGGACGGCGGCCAGGAGCTGGTGGAGGCCATCCTGGCCCTGCCCGCCAGCCAGCGCGCGGCGGTGCACCTGCACTATTACGAGGGCTACACCTCGGAGGAGATCGGGGCCATTCTGGGCCAGCGGCCCGGGACGGTGCGCTCCCATCTCAGCCGGGCGAGGGACGCTTTGCGGCGGTATTTATCTGATGAAGAAGGAGAAGGCTGACATGAGGCAATATAAAAACTATATGGATCATGTGAAGGTGTCCGGCGCCCTCCACCGAAGGCTGACGGAGCTGGAGGGGCCGGGAAAACGTCCCGTGCCGTGGGTAAAATACGCCTCTCTGGCTGCGGCGCTGGCGCTGGTGTGCGGCCTGGGGGGGGGAGGCGGCCAGCTGGCGGCCTGCTTTATGCCCACCGCGGCCCCGGAGCTGGGCGTGGAGCCAACAGGCGGGCCCGACATCGCCCTGGAGGAGCCCGGAGATGCGGCGCAGCCGGGTATACGGACCCTGGGTGGCTACGAGGTGGCCGAGGACGGAGCGGCGGCCTACTATGTGTTGCCCTATATCGAGTATGGTGAGGAGCAGGGTGTGGAAATGCCCTTGGACTGGGATGTCCCCCCCGGCGCGGTGAAGCGGGAGCTGACCCAGGAGGACATCGCAGCCCTGCTGGGTGGGGAGGATGTGTTGGCCGACCACCTGGCATGGGGGGTGGAGTATGTGCTGACCGGCTGGGCGGCGTGGTACGAGGACGGCTCCTTCTGGGGGGCCTATATCAACGGCATTATGCCCAACTATGGCGCGGCGCCAAGGGAGTTTGAGTTTGCCCTGACAGCGGGGCAGATGCCGCCCACCTGCATTGCCTATCCCGGCAGCGTAGAGCAGAACATCGGCGGCGTGACGGTAACTGCGGATAAGTCTGACCGGGAGGAGCCCTGGGGACCATCTGCGTATGAGGTTCATGAGCGCCGGGTGAGCTTCATGAAAGGGAATTATGGCTACCGCTTCGAGGTGAGCTCCGGCGACCCGGAGCTGGCGGAGGAGCTGGTCAGCCGCCTGGTGCGGTGGGTCAGCGACAGCGGCGTGGCGCTGGACGCGCTCTCCTCCGACGGCGCGGTGCCGGCCCACCCCTGGGAGGCCGACCCCGGCTACTCCGTGGGCGAGCCCAACTGGGACGACAGCGGCGAGGGCTGGACCTGCCCCGGCTGCGGGGTGTATATCGAAGCGGGCGTGAAGCATGACCACACCCAGGACGGCGGCACGGATACCCCCGCCTACGACCCCAGCTATAACGCTCCGGGCAAAGCGGTCCCGGAGGCGGACAGCGCCCTCACCTGCAGAAAGTGCGGCGGGGGCGTCCCGGATAAAACGCAGCACCACTGTAAGCCGGACGGCTCCGGCGGCCATGTCTGCGGCCTGTGCGGCGAGGCGTTCCCGGAGGGGAAGGTGCACAGCCATGAGGTGTGCGGACTTCCCCTGGCTCCCGAGACCTGGACCTGCGAAACCTGCGGCGAGACCGTCCAGCATGGGATGGCCCACGACTGTACGATGTGCAGCGGCTACCCGGCGCCGCACATCTGCGAGATGTGCGGCGAGGCCTACCCGGAGGGCACGGCCCACGCCTGCCGCCAGGAGGGCCACCACCAGGGAAGCCATCACTGACACCTGCCCCGCCCGGCTTTGCCGGGCGGGGCTTTCCTCTTGCGCCGCTGCCGGAAGTCTGCTATAATATCCCTGAATATGGGACTTTATTTCTGCTAGGATAGGTCTGAAAGGAGGGGATCGGCCATGGCGCAGACGGCCAATTACAAGCGCAAGCTGCCCATTCTGGCCAGGCTGCTGCTGGAGCGCAGCGACGAGGACCACCCCGTCTCCCGGCAGGAGATGCAGCAGGAGCTGGAGCGGTGGGGGCTGAGCGCCGAGCGCAAGAGCATCTACGATGACATGGAGCAGCTGCGGGAGCTGGGGCTGGATGTGCAGGCGCGCCGGGGGAGGAACGGCGGCTGGTTCATCGGCCAGAGGGAATTCGAGCTGGCGGAGCTGAAGCTGCTGGTGGATGCGGTGCAGTCCAGCCGCTTTCTCACCGGGCGCAAGAGCGATGCCCTCATCCGCAAGCTGGAGGGGCTCACCAGCGTCCATCAGGCCCGGCAGCTCCAGCGGCAGGTGTATGTGGACCGGCGGGTCAAAACCATGAACGAGAGTATTTTCTACAACGTGGACCGGCTCCAGGGGGCCATCGCCGCCAATAAGAAGGTGACGTTCCGCTATTTTGAGTATAACGCCCGGCGGGAGCGGGTGTTCCGCCGGGCGGGGGAGCGCTACCGCCTCACCCCCTACGGCCTGATCTGGGACAGCGAGAACTACTATCTGGCGGGATGGGACGAGCTGCGCCGCGAGGTGCGCCACTACAGGGTGGACAAAATGGCGGATATCGTGGTATCCAAGACCAAGGGCCACCCCCGGGGGGACTGGACGGCGGAGGGCTATACCCGGAAGCACTTCGGCATGTTCTCCGGCACGCCCTGCCGGCTCAAGCTGCGCTGCGAGGAGCGGCTGGCCGGGGTGGTGATCGACCGCTTTGGGCTGGAGGCCCCCTTGGTCCCGGACGGGGAGGGGTATTTCACTGTGTCGGTGGATCTGGTGGTCAGCCCGCCTCTGTGGGGGTGGCTGTTCGGCCTGGGGCCGGGGGTGGAGGTGCTGGAGCCCGGCTGGGCGGCGGAGGACTTCGCCGGGCGGTTGGAGGAGATGGCGGCGCTGTACCGAAACCGCCCGCCCCGGGAGGGGCAGGGGGAATAATGGGCACATAAAATGGGGAGACTGTAGCCAAATGGGGCCGGAGGGCCCGAATTGGAGGGATCCCCATGGGACGTACACAGCTGGGACGGGAGTTTTTCGAGCTGGGCCTGGGCCTGGGCAGGCTGGGCACGGTGCTCATCGGCAGCGGCGGCGGCTCGCTGGCCCGGGCGCTGGCCCGGGCGGCGGGGTGCGGCGCGGCCCTGGCCGGGGGGGAGGTCAAGTTTCACGACGGCGGCTGCGCCGCCTGCGGGGCGTGGCTGGCCCGGTACTACCAATACCCCGCCGCCCTGTTCGTCCGGCAGGACGGGGCGCGGGTGGAGCGCTTCCTCACCGACGGGCGGGGGAGGCCGCTGACGCCCCCTGACGGGGCGGGGGAGGAGGCCCCCTGCGCCGGGGAGTGGGACCTGCTGGCCGGGGCGGACTGCGCCTGGGCGGCCGCCCGGGCGGGGAGCTTCCGGGAGGACCGGGGGACGGCGTGGGCCCAGGGCCCCGCCGCGCTGACCATGGCGCTGGAGCGGCTGGGGTATGAGGTGACGGACCGGCCCGTCCCCGGGGCGGTGTGCTTTGAGGCGGACCGGGAGGGCTTTGTCCTGCGGGCTGACGGGGTGGCGCTGGAGGGGGAGGACGCCCTGTCGGGGCTGGCGGACTACGGCGCGCAGCCCCGGGCGGTGCCTGCCTTCCGCCCCGGGGAGGACAGGGGCGGCACGGCTTGACAGCGCCGCCGGGGCTGTGGTAGAATTTTCGCCGGACCCATCGTGGGTCCGGCGATTTTTGTGCCCGTCTGGCAGAAGAGCGGGCTTTTTGGACGCTGCGGCAAGGCCGCGGGAGAGGAGAGACATGGAAGAAAACAAACCAAGACAGGGGCTGTGGACCCGGGATTTCACCATTATCACTTTGGGCAGTGTGGTGTCGATGATCGGCAACTCCCTGTCCGGCTTCGCGCTGAGCATGATGGTGCTGGACTACACCGGCTCCACCTTTCTCTACTCGCTGTTTATCGTGTGCTTCCAGCTGCCTATGCTGGTGTGCCCCATCCTGGCCGGGCCGTACCTGGACCGCATGAGCCGGAAAAAGGTGATCTACCGGCTGGATTTTTTGTCGGCGGGGCTGTACTTCGGGCTGTTCTGGCTGCTGCGGGGCGGGTGGTTCAGCTATCCGCTGCTGCTGGGGGGCTGCGTGGTGGTGGGGGCCATCAACGCGGTGTACCTGGTGGCCTACGACAGCTTTTATCCCAACCTCATCACCGAGGGGAATTATTCCAAGGCATACTCCATCTCCAGTATGCTCTGGCCGCTGGCGGCCATGTCCACCCCCATCGCCGCCCTGGTGTATGACAAGCTGGGCAGCGCCACCCCCCTGTTCGCCTTCAACGCCCTGTGCTTTTTCGCCGCCGCCAGCTTCGAGCGCACCATCCGCTACCAGGAGACCCACATGGACAAAGCGCCCCCGGCGGACGGCCTGGGGGCGGTCAGGCGGTTCGGCCGGGATTTGCGGGAGGGGCTGTCCTATATCGCGGGGGAGAAGGGCCTGCTGGTGATCACGCTGTATTTCATGGTGTCCGGCATGTCCGGCAATGGGGCGGGCAGCCTTTATCTGCCCTTCTTCCGCAATAACGCGGCCTTGTTCGCCGCCTGGCCGGTGGCGGCGGTGACGCTGTATGCCATCGTGTCTAATTTCGCGGTGGCGGGGCGGTTCTTGGGCGGGCTGATCCACTACCGGGTCAAGTTTCCCACGGAGAAAAAGTTTGCCATCGCCTTCACGGTTTACCTGGTGGTGACCGTGCTGGAGGGAACGCTGATGTACCTGCCCATCCCCCTGATGGCCGCCGCCTTTTTCTTTTACGGCCTGCTGGGGGTGACCTCCTACAACATCCGCATCGCCGCCACCCAGTCTTACATCCCAGACACCAAGCGGGCCCGGTTCAACGGCACCTTTCAGATGCTCTCCGCCCTGGGGGGCGTGGCGGGCACCCTGCTGGCGGGCAGCCTGGCCGAGGTGATCCCCGAGCGGCAGGTGGTGCTGATGCTCAGCGCGGTTACCCTGTGCGCGGTGTGGCTGTTCATGTTCCGGGGGCGCAGGGCGGTGTCCGCTATTTATAACCGGGAGGTTTGAAAAAACCTCATTTTCCCTATTGCGGGAAGAGATGGGCGGCGTTATAATTATATATACGGTTTTGTGTGCCCTGCTGCGGCAATCCGTTGCGAGTGAAGCTGCATTATATTATAATGAACTGGGAGGGATTCGGTGTGAAAAGGCTTCTAGCCATGGTATTAAGCCTGACCGGCCTTGCGCTGGCGGGGTGCGTATCCCTGGAAAAACCGGCGCCTGACGCGGAAACGCAGAGCGTTGAAGTAGTTGCGATAGCGCCTTTTGGAAAGGGGTCCTTCGTTGATGGCGGCGCGGAGCGGCCAGAGCCGGTAAAGGACCTGCCGGAGGGTTACGGATATATCGGAGATTTGGGCGAGGATGAGGCCCTTGACTCCGGGCTGGCGGGATGCAGGATGTACGCAGACCTGGCGCTTGAGCCTTCCGAATGCAGTGATGTTTATGTATGCCAGCCTGTTGGGGAGAGCGGCGGGGAATGGGCATATGTTAAATATGTGCGGCTGCTATATGGCGGGGCGCGGATCTGAGAAGTCCGGCCTATGCGCTTGGCCTGACCTGGGACGCAGGGCGGTGGCCGGTGTTTATAACCGGGAGGTGTGACCTCCTTTCCCAGACAACAAAACAGGACCGGCCCAATTTTGGGCCGGTCCCTTTTTGTCACTCCACGCCCAGCTCCGCCAGCGCGTCCCGCAGGGCCCCCCACCGCCCCAGCAGGGCGGCGTATTTGTCCCGGCCCTGCCCGGTGAGGCGGTAGTACTTCCGAACGGGGCCGCCGGACACCGCCCCGGCGTACTGCTCCGAGCACCCCTCCCGGCACAGCCCCCGCAGCAGGGCGTAGACAGCGCTCTCCTGGGTGTCGGGGAAGGTGTGGTGGAGGCGGCGCAGCAGCTCGTAGCCGTACTGGTCCCCCTGGGCGAGCAGGTGGAGCAGGCACAGCTCGATCAGGTCCTTTTTCAGCATAGGGCCGCACCTGCCCCCGCCAGGCCCACGGCGGTGAGGACGGCAAATTGAGGCAGGTAGGGCCGGAACCAGCCGTCGTAAAGCGGATTGTGGGGGGTGCCGAAGTCTGAGAAGCTGAATATCATGCCAAATACGGCCAGGGACAGCACCGCGGCGGCCAGGGACAGGATATACACCGCGGCCCAGCGACGGTCCCGGGTGCGGGCCTTTACCAGGGCAAACAGCCCCACCAGCCCCGCCAAGGCGCAACAGCCCCACTCCAGCCGCTCTGCTATGGCGGTAAGGCCGGGGGAGGAGTGCGCGCTGTATGCGGGGCCTATGCCTTCGCCGATGACGGATTTGTCCACCGTCCATACAGTTAAAAGCTGCTCCGGGTCGGCGGAGAGGCGCCACACCGCCCACCAGGCATAGGCGAGCGCGGCCAGCATCAGCAGCCCGCAAAGAACTACCCCTTTGGGAAGGGCACATTTCACCCGGTTCCTCCGGCGGAGAAAGCACGCCAGGCACAGGCCCGTCCCCGCCGCCAGCTGG
Source organism: uncultured Oscillospiraceae bacterium (assembly GCA_910588105.1). Classification (GTDB taxonomy): domain Bacteria; phylum Bacillota; class Clostridia; order Oscillospirales; family Oscillospiraceae; genus Enterenecus. Next base: position 22,052 of record CAJUQD010000031.1, read on the forward strand.
AGGAGGGGCAGCACGGTCAGGATGTTGACAGGGGCGCCCACCAGATGGTGGCTGCCGCCCCACTCATACCATTTGAGGAGCATATAGAAGGGGGAGACGGGCAGGGGGGCCAGCGCCGCCGCCAGCAGGCACGCCGTCAGGGCGGCGAATACCGCCAGCCAGACGTAGTACGCCTTGGGGGGCTGCACCAGCAGGCGCACCACCTGCTCGGGGTCGCCCACCTCCCGGCGCAGCTCCTCCTCGCTCCGGGGCGGGGCGCCCACGATGTCCCGGTAGTCGGCGATCACGTCCTCCGCCTCCTCCCGGGGCAGCCGCCAGCGGGCGGCCTGCTCCAGCCGGGCCATGTAATCCTTTTTCACCGGGACACGCTCCTTTCACTCGTGTAAAATTTACTATTGTTAAAAATATAGTAGATACAAGATGATAATACCACACCCCGGCAGGGCTGTCAAGGGGGGATGCGCCCAGGGTTGACAGCGGCGGCAGGGTATGGTATACTGTCCTCAATCTCAGGGAAAAGGGTGAAAAGATGCGCAACAAGTAAGTTGAACTTCAAGCTGTGAACAAGAGGTTGGGGCCCATGTAACATGGGCCTGGGCTTTCATGGCGCGAAGGGCGGCTTGCTTGACCGGGGGCGTGTCATATGCCCCTGCCTTTTCGTCATGTGATCCGTCTTTCTGCCATGAAAGACGGATTTTTTGCGTAAAAGGAGCGGAAGCGTATGTTTCAGGTGAAAAACCTCACCGTCACCCATAAAAAGGATCTGACCACCCTGGTGGAGGGGCTTTCCTTCACCCTGGCCCCCGGCGACCGGGCGGCCCTCATCGGGGAGGAGGGGAACGGCAAGTCTAGTGTGCTCAAGCTGTTGTATAACCCGGCGCTGGTGGAGCCCTACGCGGAGTGGACGGGGGAGATTGTGGACAGGGGGCTGCGGAAGGGCTACCTGGCCCAGGAGCTCACCCCGGGGCAGCTGGGACAGCCGGTATGGGAGTTCTGCCAGGCTGTCCCCGCCTTTGAGGGGGCCGGCCCCAAAGCGTTAGACCGCGCCGCCCGGCAGGTGGGGCTCCGCCCCGAGCTGTTCTGGGATGAGCGCCCCATGGATACCCTGTCCGGCGGGGAACGGGTGAAGCTGCGCCTGGCCCTGCTGCTGCTGGACAGCCCCGATGTGCTGCTGCTGGATGAGCCGTCCAACGACCTGGACCTTCAGACCCTGGAGTGGCTGGAGGGGTTTCTGCTGAGGTGTAAAGTGCCGGTGCTCTACATCTCCCATGATGAGACGCTGCTGGAGCGCACCGCCAACGTGGTTATCCACCTGGAGCGGCTGCGGCGGCGCACCCTGCCCCGGTGTACGGTGGCCCGGACGGGGTACGGGGAGTACGTGGAGCGGCGGCAGGCGGGCTTTGTCCACCAGGAGCAGGTGGCCCGGAAGGAGCGGGCGGAGTACGACGCAAAGATGGCCAAATACCGCCAGATCCGGGACAAGATGGATCATGCGCTGGCCACCGCCACCCGTCAGGACCCCCACAACGCGGCAATTATGAAAAAGAAAATGCATACGGTGCTGTCCATCGGGCGCCGGTTTGAGCGGGAAAAGGAGGACATGACCGCCCTGCCCGAGTGGGAGGAGGCCATCCTGACCGCTTTTGACAAGGAAAAGTCCTCCTTTCCGGCGGGTAAGAGCGTGCTGCGCCTGGACCTGCCAAAGCTTGCCGCCGGGGAGCGGGTGCTGGCCCGAAACGTCCGGCTGTGGGTGACGGGGCCGGAAAAGATCGGCATCGTGGGCCCCAACGGCGTGGGCAAATCCACCCTGCTGAAGCTGGCGGCGGACGAGCTGCTGGCCCGGAGCGACCTGCGGGTGGCCTACATGCCCCAGGACTACGGCGATCTGCTGCTGGGGGACAAGACCCCGGTGGAGGTGCTGGCCCCCTCCGGGCACAGGGACGACGTGACAAGGGCCCGCACCTTACTGGGCAATATGAAGTACAAGGCGGAGGAGATGGAGCACCCGGCGGCGGGGCTGTCGGGGGGACAGCGGGCCAAGCTGCTGTTTTTGTCCATGGTGCTGAACGGGGCAAACGTGCTGGTGCTGGACGAGCCCACCCGGAATTTCTCCCCCCTGTCCGCCCCGGTGATCCGCCGGGTGCTGGCGGATTTCCCCGGGGCCATCATCAGCGTGTCCCATGACCGTCTGTATTTGGAGCAGGTGTGCACACGGGTGCTGGGGCTGGGGCCGGAGGGGCTGAAAGAGGCGATGTAAACCCGTAGTCGTGCTTCGCCTGTTCGCGACGTGCGGCTTTCGTCAAAGCAAAGCCCGCTCAGCTCCGTTTCTGCCTTTGGTGAAAACTTCGTTCGCTCACTAGCTTCTCCTCTCCCCACAAAGCCAAAAGACGGCTTTGCGGGGACCCCGTTAGGACTTCCGCTGCTCACGCCTGCTCTGCAACCTGTGGTTGACAAAAAATAACCCTGGCTTGGTGGTTTTGAGGGGGACGAGAGCCGGGAGCTTACCCCGGATCAGCTGCGCATGGTGGAGAAGATCGTGGGGCGGTATCTGGCGGACCAGCTGGCAAGCCTGAGGATGGGCCTGTTCCGAAACCAGAAGCTGGTGGCCTGAATTACAGAAGCGACCCCGCGGACCGGGACTGCTGAGAAGGGATAAGGTAGAATAAGTTTCGCAAAAACACAAAGAGGCATCGTTTGCAGCCCTTTGGTGGAATGAAGCATCGACACACCATTCTGAAAGGAGTCTGCAAACTTAGGGCTTGTTTGAAAATTGTCAACACGCCCAATCGGCGGGCCTTTTTCCGCCGAGCCGCGTTGCTTTGCCTTGAAATACACAAAGTATTTCTGCGCCAAATCGCCTTGCCCGGCGAAAAAATTCCTTGCCGCTGGGCATATTGCCAATTTTCAAACGGCGCCTAAAGTGCGAAAAATTGTTGACACTACCCTGAGAAAGGCGCACACATCGTCGGTACAAAGCCCAGCCCGCGAAGCGGGCTGGGCTTTGCAGGGACCCTGGGGATGGAAAAGGCACACACGCTATGCGTGTGCGCCTTTGTTTGTCTTGAGTGCCGGTCAGGGCCGTAGGCCCATGCCGCCCTCCAGCGTAAGCGTTTCGCCGGTGAGGTATTTGAAATCAGGGTGGGTGAGCTGAACGCAGACCCGGCCGATCTCGGTTTCGGGGTCGCCGTAGTGGCCCATGGGAGGCATTTTCACGTTGGCCTTAAAGGCGTCGGGATAGGCTTTCTGGAAGTTCTCCAGCTGGGCGGTCCAGGCGATGGGGCAGATCACGTTCACGTTGATACCGTCGGGACCCCACTCGGTGGCGGCCACCCGGGAAAGGCCCCGGATGCCCTCCTTGGCGGCGGCGTAAGCGCACTGGCCGTAGTTGCCGAAGAGGCCGGCACCCGAGGCGAAGTTGATGACGGAGCCACGGGTCTCTTTCAGATGGGGGTAGCAGGCCTGCATATAGTAGAAGGCGGCGTACAGCCCGGAGTAGACGGCCAGGTCAAACTGCTCCGTGGAGTGGTCCGCCAGGGTCACGCCGGAAGCGGAGGCCTGGGCGTTGTTAATAAGCGCGTCGATGCGGCCGAACGCATTGATGGTCTCATCCACCACGTTTTGAACCACGGCCTTGTTGTCCGATCCCGCGGACACGTCGGCCTGGATGGGGAGCACCTTCACACCGTAGAGCTGCTCCAGCTCCTCCTTGGCATCCTCCAGTTTCTTCATGTTCCGTCCGGTGATGACGAGATTGGCCCCCTCCTTGGCAAAGGCGGTGGCAATGCCGTAGCCAATGGAGCCGCAGCTGGCGCCATCGCTGAGGACGGCCCGACCGCCGCCGGTGATAATGACAGTTTTGCCTTTCATGGTGCCCATGTTTGTGGTTCTCCTTGTAAATATTCCCGGGGACGCTTAGGGCTTGTTTGAAAATTGTCAACACGCCCAATCGGCGGGCCTTTTTCCGCTGAACTGCGTTGCTTTGCCTTGAAATACACAAAGTATTTCTGCGCCAAGTCGCCCTGCCCGGCGAAAAAATCCCTTGCCGCTGGGCATATTACCAATTTTCAAACGGCGCCTAGGGCCCGCCGGGTGATGGCAGATCTATTTTATTTTAACATACTTTTCCGGGAATTGCCACTCTTTTCTTTGCCGGGGCCGGGGAATTCATTACGGAGCCCTTTGAAAATGCCTGTATGCCAGTACGCCGACAGGGAGGAAATACCCGCACCAGCCCAACAGGGCAACCGTTCCTCCGTTTCCGGCTTTCCCGCTCGCCATGCCTGTGAACATTCCCGTCATGGGCATAATGAGACAGCTGATGAAGAACACGCCGTGTACCATCATCAGGTACTTCAGCCATTTGTCCAGCTTGGATTCCGGGTTGATGGACAGGCCGATGAAAAATGTGGAGAGGGCCATCATTCCATAACCGAGCAAATCATAATTGAACAGCAGGCCGCCGCGCTGAAAATCTAATATGCGAACGGCCTGTTCGTTCAGCTCCTCCAGCCGGACGCTGGTCATCTGCGCGAAATAGACTAAGAGGATCAATACCGCGTAGATAACGCCAAAGGAAACACCGATATTGGCGGGAACTCGCCGGCTCTCGCAGCTCTCATATTGAAACCCCGCTGCCATCATCACATATCCCAAGGGCAAAACCATGCAAACCAGGTATGAGCCGAATGAAAAATCGGCGATCATACACACGGCAAAAAGGAAAACTGTGACGGTGACAACCGCCGCGCCGATTCTGGGAATTGTCCGGTTCATCCTGCTTCCCCCATAAAGTATGATTTTGCTGGTATGATAGCACAAAATAACCGCCGCGGCAATCTTTCTTTGCGGAAACGGCCAAAGAGATAAGCCCGCGGCGCTTATTAAAAGGGGCGGCACGCCCCTTGACTTGTCCCCGCCGGGGGCGTAAAATAAGCCGTTAAATGGAAATTGGGCAGGGTAGGGTAAGGGCACCCGGCGCAAGGGGGCCGCGCCTGCCAGGGGAGGAATTCATATGACAACAGGCACGAAATTCATCTTTGTCACCGGCGGCGTGGTGTCCGGGCTGGGCAAGGGGATCACGGCGGCGTCCCTGGGCCGGCTGCTGAAGCAGCGGGGTCTTGGGGTACGGGTGCAGAAGCTGGACCCCTATCTGAATGTGGACCCGGGCACCATGTCCCCCTACCAGCACGGGGAGGTGTTCGTCACCGACGACGGGGCGGAGACCGACCTGGACCTGGGCCACTATGAGCGGTTTATCGACGAGAACCTGACCTTTAACTCCTCCGTGTCCGCGGGGAAGGTCTATTGGAACGTACTCAACCGGGAGCGGGCGGGAGACTATTTGGGGGGGACGGTGCAGATCATCCCCCACATCACCGATGAGATCAAGCGGCACATCTACTCCCTGGAGGGGCCGGACACAGACGCGGCCATCGTGGAGATCGGCGGCACCGTGGGCGATATCGAAAGCCAGCCCTTCCTGGAGGCCATCCGGCAGGTGGCCGCCGAGCGGGGGAGGAACAACGTGATGTTCATCCACGTGTCCCTCATCGTGTCCATCCCCGGTTCCGGGGAATTGAAGTCCAAGCCTACCCAGCACTCCGCCAAGGAGCTGCTCAGCCTGGGCATCCAGCCGGACGTCATTATGTGCCGCAGCGACGCCCCCATCCCCCAGGACATTTTGGACAAGATATCCCTGTTCTGCAATATCCCGGCGGACCACGCCATCCCCAACCTGACGGCGGATCTCCTCTACGAGGTGCCGCTGATGCTGGAGCGGGAGGGGCTGGCCGACGTGGTGGTACGGCGGCTGGGGCTGATCTGCCACGCGCCCGACCTCACCGAGTGGGCCACCATGGTCCATCGGGCCAAGCACCCCGCGGGGAGCGTCGCCATCGCCCTGGTGGGCAAGTACGTGGGGCTCCACGACGCCTACCTGTCGGTGGCGGAGGCATTGACCCACGGCGGCATTGAGAACGGCGTATCGGTGGACATCCGCTGGGTGGACTCGGAGAAGGTCGTGCCGGAGACGGCGGACAAACTGCTGGGGGATGTCCAGGGCATCCTGGTGCCCGGCGGCTTCGGCAGCCGGGGGATTGAGGGCAAGATTGAGGCCATCCGGTACGCCAGGGAGAACAAAATTCCTTTCCTGGGCATCTGCCTGGGGATGCAGCTGGCGGTGGTGGAGTACGCCCGGCACGTGTGCGCTCTGGCGGGGGCCCACTCCTCCGAGCTGGATCCCACCACCCCTTATCCCGTCATTGACCTGATGCCCGGCCAGGTGGGGGTGACCGCCAAGGGGGGCACCATGCGGCTGGGCAGCTATCCCTGCCGGCTGGCGGAGGGTTCGCTGGCCGCGTCCATCTACGGCACAAATGAGATCAACGAGCGCCACCGCCACCGCTATGAGTTCAACAACGACTACCGGGAGGCGCTGACAAAGGCGGGGCTGTCCCTGTCCGGGCTGTCCCCCGACGGGCGGCTGGTGGAAATGGTGGAGCTGCCCGGCCACCCCTGGTTCGTGGCGGGCCAGTTCCACCCGGAGCTGAAATCCCGGCCCAACCGGGCCCACCCGCTGTTCCGGGAATTTATCGGGGCGGCGAAGAGGGCCCTACGTGAATAAATGGTGACAGCCGCCGGGGCCTCCCGGCGGCTGTTTCTATTTGCGGTAGCTGATGGGATAGGACCAGCCCAATACCTGTGAATGGGGCAACTCAAAAGAGCTGCCATCGCCATTGCAATAGGTATAGACGCCGTGCTCATAGGCAAAAAAGTCAAAACTGATATCATCAAAATGGGGTTCGCGATACTTTACAAAGACATAGGAGGCTTCCTCTGGCGGCGTTGCGGGCGGCCGCCATGGGATGATGGTCACCTCATCCATACTTTGAATGCCTAAAATATCCATCAATTCGGCTTCCCGCTTTTTGTCATAGAGCAATTGACTGGTCATGTCTAAAATTGTCATTCTTTATCCCCTACTCTGAAATGACATTTAGTGAATGTCAAATATAGTAGCATAATAACATAAACTTACCTCAATGACAAGAACTAAATGTCAAAAGGAGGGTTTATGTTTAAAAACAAAAATGCGGACGGAACATTGAATCTGTGTGGAAAGAATGTAGCCCATCTGCGATTGGCTTTAGCTCCAAAGGTATCTCAGAAGGATTTAGCCGACCGCCTGCAAATCGCCGGGCTGGATTTAGACAAAAACGCGGTCCAGCGGATTGAGAGCGGGCAGCGGTTCGTTACGGATATTGAGCTGCGCACGCTGGCCGAGGTTTTAGGCGTTTCTGTGGATGAACTGCTGAAATAAAGCATAAAAGAGCCCCGGCCGTCGGCCGGGGCTTCGTCTTGTCCTTATTCCACGGGCACGGTCCAGCCGTGGGGGTCGGCCACCGTCCCCCACTGGATGCCGGTGAGGGTGTCGTACAGCCGCTGGGTCAGGGGGCCAATCTTGCCCCCGCTGACGGTTTCCCTGCGGTTCTCCCAGGCCAGCAGGCCGATGGGGGACACCACCGCCGCCGTGCCGGTGCCCCAGGCCTCCTCCAGGGCGCCCGCCCGGGCGGCGTCGAACAGTTCCTGGGCGGAGATGAGCCGCTCCTCCACCGGGATGCCCCAGGAGCGGATCAGCTCCAGGCAGCTCTTGCGGGTGATGCCGGGGAGCACCGACCCGGTGAGCTCGGGGGTGACCACCGTGCCGCTGATCTTGAACATCACGTTCATGGAGCCCACTTCCTCGATATACCTGCGGTGGACGCCGTCCAGCCACAGCACCTGGGAGAAGCCCTGCCCCTCCGCCCGCTCGCCGGCGCGGATGGAGGCGGCGTAGTTGCCGCCGCACTTGGTAAAGCCGGTGCCCCCCTTGACGGCCCGCACGTCCTCGTCCTCCACATAGATTTTCACCGGGTTGATCCCCTCGGGGTAATAGGCCCCCACCGGGCAGCAGATGACGGCGAACAGGTAGCTGTGGGAGGCGTGCACCCCCAGGCCGTTGTCGGTGGCGATGATGAAGGGGCGGATGTAGAGGGACGCGCCCACCTTGTGGGGCACCCAGGCCCGGTCCATGCCCACCACGGCCTTGACGGCCTGGACAAAATCCTCCTCGGGGATCTCGGGGATGCACATGCGGCGGCAGGAGGAGTTGAGCCGGGCGGCGTTCTCATAGGGCCGGAAGAGCTGTACCTGGCCGGCGGGGGTGCGGTAAGCCTTCATGCCCTCGAAAATCTCCTGGGCATAGTGGAACACCATGCAGGACAGCTCGAAGGGCAGCGGGCCGTAGGGCACCACCCGGGGGTCGTGCCAGCCCTGGCCGCCGGTGTAGTCCATGAGGAACATGTGGTCGGTGAAGGTCTTGCCGAACACCAGCTTGTCCGGGTCGGGCTGGGGCTTCAAGGCCTGGGCGGGGGTGATTTTGATATCCAGCATAGGGATCGGCTCCTTTGACGATGTAAAGTAAAGTTATTATACCAGCGCCGGGCTTGGGATGCAATGGGGATTTTCCCAAATCCGGCCCTTGTTTTTGTGTCGGCGATTTGGTATAATCTATTATCTATGGAATGCGGCCCCTGCCCCGGATAGAGTTGGAAAGAGGTGGAGATGGTGTATCAGAAGCTGACGCGGCTGCTGGCCCCGCGCATCGGGCTGTACTTTGGGGTGATGCTGGCCTTCGCGGGGATCACCGCCCTGCTGGGGGAGACCCAGGCGGCGGTGGCGGAGCTCATTGTGGTGGGCGTGCTGCTGGTCGCCTGCGGGGCGTCCGCCCTGCGGCGCAAGCGGGAGGCGGACCAGTACCTGAAGGAACTGATGGACAGCATGGACCAGGCCACCAGGGACAGCACCCTCAACTGTCCCCTGCCCCTGGTGATGTTCCGCCCGGACACCGACGAGGTGGTGTGGTCCAACGACCGCTTTCTGCGCCTTACGGAAGACCAGGAGCGGATGTTTGATACCAAGATGTCCGACCTGGCCCCCAACTTTGACTCCCGCTGGCTGCTGGAGGGGAAGAGCGAGTGCCCGGGGGAGGTGGAGCTGGGCCAGCGGCGCTACCAGGTGTTCGGCGACATGGCCCGCCCCACGGCTGGAAAGGAGGAGGGTCTGCTGGCCACCACCTACTGGCTGGACGTCACCGAGCTTGCCGATACCAGGGACATCTTCAAGGCCACCCGGCCGGTGCTGGCCCTGCTGCTGCTGGACAATTACGAGGACGCCATCAAGGGCCAGGATGAAAACATCCGCTCGGCCATGCTCAGTGAAATCAGCCAGCGCTTCTCCCGCTGGGCGGAGCGCGCCCACGGGGTGTTCTGCCGGTTAGACCGGGACAGGTTCCTGTTTTTGTTTGAGGAGCAGTATCTGGAGGGGTATAAGGAGGAAAAATTCTCCTTGCTGGACAGCGTGCGGGAGGTGGTCAACCCAGCGGGCATCCCCGCCACCGTATCCATCGGCGTGGGGGTGGACGGGGACACCTTCGAAGAGCTCTACCGCTTTGCCAACCTGTCGGTGGAGATGGCGCTGAGCCGGGGGGGCGACCAGGCGGTGGTGAAGAACCGTTTCACCTTCGAGTTCTTCGGCGGGCGCAGCAAGGAGACCGAGCGGCGCACCAAGGTGAAGAGCCGGGTGATGGCCTCCGCCATGGGCGAGCTGGTGGCAGACGCGTCGTGCGTCATGGTCATGGGCCACCGCTCCCCCGACTTCGACGCGGTGGGGGCAGCCGTGGGCGTATGTGCCATCGCCCGGATGAAGGGGGTGCGCCACTATATCATCCGGGAGGCGGGGGGGACCCCGGCGGATGAGCTCTATGACCGGGTGGCGCGGATGCCCCAGTACGAGGGGGTGCTGCTGGACCCCCAGGAGGCCATGCTCCGGGCGGACTCCCGCTCCCTGCTGGTGGTGGTGGACACCAACCGCCCCGAGCAGGTGCAGAACCGGGAGCTGCTGGACTCCTGCAACAAGGTGGCGGTCATCGACCACCACCGGCGGGCCGCCACCTATATCGAGGGGGCGGACCTCAATTTCCACGAGCCCTACGCCTC
>CAJUQD010000032.1 GCA_910588105.1 uncultured Oscillospiraceae bacterium
ATGATGTTGGTGGGGATATAGGCGGACACGTCCCCCGCCTGGGTCTCCACAATGGGCAGGGCGGTCATGCTTCCGCCCCCCAGCTCGTCGCTGAGGTGGGCGGACCGCTCCAGCAGGCGGGAGTGGAGGTAGAACACGTCGCCGGGGTAGGCCTCCCGCCCCGGGGAGCGCTCCAGCAGCAAGGACAGCGCCCGGTAGGCGATGGCGTGCTTGCTGAGGTCGTCGTACACGATGAGCACGTCGTCCCCCTGGTACATAAAATACTCGGCCAGGGCGCACCCGGCGTAGGGGGCGATATACTGCAAGGCGGCGGACGCCCCGGCGGGGGCGGTGACGATGGTGGTGTACTCCATGGCCCCCCGGCGCTCCAGGTTTTCCGCCAGCTGGGCCACCGAGCTGGTCTTTTGGCCGATGGCCACGTAGATGCACACCACGTCCTTGCCTTTCTGGTTGAGGATGGTGTCCAGGGCAATGGCGGTCTTGCCGGTCTGGCGGTCGCCGATGATGAGCTCCCTCTGGCCCCGGCCGATGGGGAACATGGAGTCGATGGCCAAAAGGCCGGTCTCCATGGGGGTGTTCACCGGCTGGCGGTCCAGGATGCCGGGGGCGGGGGTCTCCAGGGGCCGGTAGCCCTCCGGCTCGATGGCCCCCTTGCCGTCCACCGGCACGCCCAGGGCGTCCACCACCCGGCCCAGATAACCCTCCCCCACCGGCATGCCGGCGGTTTTCAGGGTGCGGCGTACCATACCGCCCGCCCGGATCTCCTCCCCGTCGCCAAAGAGGATGCAGCTCAGGCTCTCCGGGCGCAGATCCTGCACCATGCCCTTTACGCCGCCCTCGAACACCAGGATCTCCCCGTACTGGGCGTGGGCCAGCCCGCCCACGGCGGCGATGTCGCTGTCCACGCTGAGCACCTCGCCCATCTCCTCCGGGGCGGGGGAGGGCTCCCAGCTCTCCACCGCCTGGCGGATGAGGGGGATGATATCGTTCTCCCCCGGCTCCAGCCTGCGCAGGTAGTCCTGGAACTGCCGCACCCGGCCGTCTAGGGTCCAGTCGTACACGTCGGAGCCCACCTGGAGCCGGAAGCCGTCCTGAAGCCCCTCGTCAAACTCCCAGTGGAGGGGCACCTTCCGCTTGTAGGTGCGGGAGAGGAACCGGTCGAAGCGCTGGAGCTGCTCCTGGGTGGGCTGGTCGGCGCTGCGCAAAAGGGCGGTGAGGCGGCTTCTAGCGTCCCTCATGCGCCCCGCCCCCCTCCGTCAGGTCCAGGAACTGGTCGAAGAAGTCGGCCCCCGGCTTGGCGGCCAGCTTTTTCGCCGCCTTGGCGGCCAGCTCCCGCATCTCCCGCTGGGACTCCCGCAGCGCCCGCTCCTTGGACTGCTCCGCCTCGGCCTGGGCCTTGGCCACAATGCGGCGGGCCTGCTCCTCCGCCTGGGCCAGCTGCTCCTGGGCGGCGTCGGAGGCCGCCTGCTGGGCGCGCATCCGTTCGTCGTGGATCTCGTCGTCCGCCGCCTCCAGCTTGGCCTGGGCCTCGGCCTTAAGGCGTTCGGCCTGAGCCAGCCCGTCCGCCGCCCGGTCCTCCAGCTCCTGGTAATAGGCCGACCGCTTGTCCATAAACTGCTTCACCGGCTTGTAGAGGAGGAAGTACAGCCCCCCCGTCAGGATGGCCAGATTCATCCAGTGCAGCAAAATCTGCTGCAAGTTGATATTCAGAGGCATGACAAAGCCCTCCCGCCGTTACAGCACGAAGATAATGAGGATGACCACCAGCAGCGCGTAGATGATGGCCGTCTCAATAAACACAAGGCCCAGCATCAGGGTGGTGCGGATCTTGCCCTCCGCCTCGGGCTGGCGGGCCAGGCTCTCGGTGGACTTGGCGGTGGCAAGGCCCATGCCCACCGCGCCGCCGGCGGCGGCGATGCCCACGGCGATGCCCGCGGCGATGGCCTTCAGCCCGATGGTGGAGCCCTCGTCCGCCTCAGACTGGGCGGCGTCCTCCCCCTGGGCGGGGGCGCCGGCGGCAAAGGCGGGGACAGCCAGGGACAGGGTGAGCGCCAGCACCCCGGCCAGGATGAGAATTTTTTTCAGCAGCTTGTTCATGGGTACACAACCTCCGTTTTGTTATGTTGTATATAAATTTTTTCAACGAACCCAGCGGCAGTTGGGGCCGCAAAGATGTGTGCTAAGGATTGGCAAAGCTTCTCAGGCATTTTCCGCCCGGAGCTTTTTCTTTTTCCCCTTTTTGGGGGAGGGCTCGGACACCTCGCCGTAGTACAGCGCGGTGAGCATGGTGAGCACATAGGTCTGGATGAGGGCGTGGAGCAGGGTGAACAGCACCCCCACCACCACGGGCAGCACAAAGCTGAGCGCCACGTAGTAGTACACCAGCTCCGTCACCAGAAGGCCGCTGAGCAGCGCGCCGAACAGGCGGAAGCTCATGGATATTGGCAGGGAGAATTCCTTCAGGGTCTTTCCCACGCCGCCCAGGCCGTTGGAGGCGATGCCGCCGGACAGGATCACCAGATAGGACAACGTGCCCATGGCGATGGCGGCGTTCACGTCGGACAGCGGGGCGGGCAGGGTGATGGGGTGGCCGTGGACGGTCACCGCCTGGAGGCCCAGCAGCTCCGACAGGGTGCCCACGAAGATGTAGGACCCGGCGGCAAAGAGGTACGCCCCCAGAAAGCGGCTGCGGTGGGGGCTGTTGCTTTTGGCCATGTTGTCGAACAGGCCCACCAGCTCCTCCAGCAGCAGCTGGAGCCTTCCCGGCCGGTATTGGAACCGGGGGATGGCGAAAATCCGGACCAGCGCGGCGCACAGCAGCAGGAACGCCGTCACCAGCAGGGCGGATATCATCCCCGGGTTCACCGTCATCAGGCCCAACAGGCTGACCTGCCCCGTGCCGTGGAGCACCGCGTCCCGCATGGCCTCCTGCACGCTCTCCGACGGGCCGGGGGAGCCCGCCAGCAGCGCGGCGATGAGCAGCAGCACTGCGGCCGCAAGGCACACCGCCAGTCCTCTTTTGTGTTGCTTCATCCAAGCATTCCTTCTTTCGAGCATTTCCTTCTTTTCAGGCATTCGCCCGCGCCCTCCGGCGCGGCGCACCTATTATACACCCGCTTCCCCCGCTTGTCCACTGAAAAACAGCACGCTTTTTTGCCCCTCCCTTTCCCGCCCGGCCCCATCCGGGCAAAGCGTCAAAACCCCGGACGGGGGACGCCCTTTTTTCAGCGTTCCACACAAGGAAAAATCCCCGCAAACACTGGCATCCGACAGTGTTATTTGATACAATACAGGCGGTTAACCACCGAAAGGAGTGGGTTTTATGTCCAGCGCCGAGGCGGTGCAATACTATCTGGCGGCCCTGAAGCAAGGCCAGCGGGAATATAAAAACTGTGTCCACCGGGGGCTGGCCCCCAACATCCAGGCCCTGGGGGCAGACAAGCTCCAGCTGTCCCAAATGAAGCTGGGGGTAATGGACGTACCCATCTACCTGGTGGTGGGCTCCACGGAGGAGGCCAGGTGCAACAGCTTCTCCGCCGGGTTCTTCCCCTTGATGGGGCCGGAGTCGGAGTTTGCCATGAAGTGGGTCAACCTGTGCGCCGCCCAGCTCAGCGAGGGTATCCACGACCCCATCAAGTGCTACGAGTACCTGGGCCGGTTCTACGTCCAGGAGGGGAACAAGCGGGTCAGCGTGCTCAAGAGCATGGGCTCGTCCATCATCCAGGCGGACATCACCCGGCTGATGCCGGAGCCGTCGGACGACATCACAACCCAGATTTATATGGAATTCCTGGAGTTTTTCCGGCACAGCCGCTGCTGGGGGCTGCATTTCAGCGACCTGGGGGGGTATGCCAAGCTCCAGGCCGCCTTGGGCTTCGCCCGGGACGAGGACTGGCCGGAGGACTTCCAGAAAAAGTTCAAGGCTCGGTATTTCAGTTTCCGGGAGAGCTTTTACCGCCTGGGCGGCGGCGGGCTGGGGCTGACCGCCGGGGACGCGCTGCTGCGCTGGCTGGAGTTCTATGACGCCCAGCAATTCCTCTCCTCCATCGGCGAGGGGGAGTACCGCAAAACCCTGTCCGCCATCTGGAAGGAGCTGTGCCTCCACGGGTCGCCCGCCCCCATCGCGGTGAGCCTGGCCCCCGCCGCCGAGGGGGAGGAGAAAAAGAGCGTCATGTCCGCCCTGCTGGGGACGAAAAAACGGCTGCGGGTGGCCTTTTTGTTCCAGGGCACCCCCAGCTCCAGCGGCTGGACCGCCGCCCACGACAAGGGCCGGGAATACCTGGAGCAGACCCTGGGGGACAGCGTGAGCGTCACCGGCTACTACGGCGTGTCCCCCCAGGGGACGGAATCGGCCATCTGCGAGGCGGTGGAGGGGGGCGCGGAGCTCATTTTCACCACGTCGGTGAGCCTCATTGACGCCACCCTGCGGGTGGCGGTGAAATACCCCAAGGTGCGTTTCATGAACTGCTCCATCGACCAGCCCTACGTCAACGTGAAGGCGTACTACTGCCGGGTGTACGAGGGCAAATTCATCACCGGGGCCATCGCCGGCGCCATGAGCCAGACCGGGCGCATCGGCTACGTAGGCAGCTATCCTATTTTGGGCGTGCCCGCCAGCATCAACGCCTTCGCCCTGGGGGCGGCCCTCACCAACCCGGAGGCCCGCATCGACCTGCGCTGGCACTGCCTGCCGGGCAATTATATGGGGGAGTTCCAGCGCCAGAGCATCCAGATCGTCAGCGACCGGGACTTCATCTCCGAGCAGCCCGACGGCGCCCAGGGGCTGGCCCGGCTGGAGCCGGACGGGGAGCTGGTGCAGCTGGCCTCCCCCAGCTGGCACTGGGGGGAGTTCTATGTGCGCATCGTGCGGGAGATGCTCCGGGACCCCAAAACCATCCCCCTGGCAGAGGACAGCAGCCGCGCCATCAACTACTGGTGGGGGATGAACAGCGGCGTGGTGGACCTGCGCTTCAGCCCCGATCTGCCCGAAGGGGTGCGCTCCCTGGCCGAAATTCTGCGCCAGGGCATCCGGGCGGGCACCATCCACCCCTTCCAGCGGCTCATCCGGGACCAGGCGGGCCAGGTCATTAACGACGGCTCCCGGGATCTGACCATGGAGGAGATCCTGAAAATGAACTGGCTGTGCGACCGGATCGACGGCCGCCTGCCCGCCTTTGACGAGCTGCTGGACGTGGCCAAGCCCACTGTGCGCCGCCTGGGGGTGGACCGGGAGAACATCCCGCCGGAGGAGGAAAAGCTGTGAAGCTGCTGGTCATCTCCGACGCCCCGGACCAGGGGCTGTGGGACTACTTTTCCAAGGAAAAGCTCCAGGGGGCGGACGCCATCATCTCCTGCGGCGACCTGCCCTCCAGCTACCTCACCTTTCTGGTCACCATGGCCAACAAGCCGTTGTTCTACGTCCATGGCAACCACGACACCCGCTATGAGCAGCAGCCCCCCGAGGGGTGCGACTGCATCGACGGCAAAGTCATCGAGTTCAAGGGTTACCGCATCCTGGGCCTGGGCGGGTGCATGAAGTATAACAGCAGCGTCCACCAGTACACCGAGCGGCAGATGCGCTGGCGCATCGCCAAGCTGGGCCGCTCCCTGCGCCGGGGCGGGGTGGACATCCTCATCACCCACGCCCCCGCCCAGGGCGTGGGCGACATGGAGGATGCCTGCCACCGGGGCTTCGCCTGCTTCAAGGAGCTGATGGAGCGCTTCCACCCCCAATACCACCTCCACGGCCACGTCCACCTGCAATATGCCCCCGACCTCCCCCGGGTGCGGGAATATGGGAACACCACCGTGGTAAACGCCTCAGGGAAATACTTGATCGAGCTGCCGGACAGGCCCTGCGGGGCGGCCCCAAAATCCTTCAAGCTGTGGGGCGCAAAATAAAAAACGATGGACAGGCCGTCCCCCACGGGGGACGGCCTGTTTTTATCCCAGCAGCTCCCGCAGCGCCGCGTTCACCGCCTGGGGGTCGGCCCGGCCCTTGAGCTCCCGCATCACCTGCCCCACCAGGAAGCCAAGCGCCTTTTCCTTGCCCCCTTTGTAATCGGCCGCAGATTGGGGGTTGGCCTCCAGCGCACGGGCGGCTGCGTCCCGCACCAAGCTATTGTCATTGACCTGCTCCAGGCCGTGTTCCCGCACATAGGCGTCCACATCGCCGTCTGCGTCAAAAACGGCCTCGAACACCTTGACGGCGGTGTTGCGGTTAACCGTCCCCGCCCCTACCCGCTCGATGAGCCGGGCCAGGGTGGGGGGTGTGAGCCTCATATCCTTTGGCTCCATTCCCCGGGCGGACAGCGCCCCCAGCACCTCCCCCATAATCCAGTTTGCAGACTGCTTGGGGGGTGCGCCCAGCGCCACCAGCCCCTCAAAAAACGCCGCCAGTGCCTTGTCCGAGGTTATCATCCGGCAGTCGTACTCAGGCAGGCCATAGTGCGCGCGATAGCGCTCCCGTTTGGCCTCGGCCAGCTCTGGCTGGGCCCCGCGCAGCCCGTCCAAATAATCCTGGGACAGCTCAATGGGCGGTATATCCGGCTCGGGGAAATAGCGGTAGTCCTGGGCGTCCTCCTTGGAGCGCATGGCGTAGGTGGCGTCCTTGTTCTCATCCCAGCGCCGGGTCTCCTGCACTACCCGCTTCCCCTCCCCGATCAGCTCAACCTGCCGCCTGGCCTCATAGTCAATTGCCCGGGCGATGGCCTTGAAGGAGTTCAGGTTTTTCGTCTCCGTCCGGGTGCCCAGCGCCCCGCCGCCCAGTGGCCGGACGGACAGGTTCACGTCGCACCGCAGCGACCCCTCCTGCATCTTGCAGTCGGACACCCCCAGGTACTGCAGCGTCTCCTTCAACTTCTCCAGGTAGGCAATCACCTCATCCGCCGTTCGAAAATCCGGCTCGGTGACAATCTCAATTAGGGGCACCCCGCAGCGGTTGTAGTCGCACCGGGTCTGGCCGGTCCAGGGGTCGTGGACCAGCTTGCCCGCATCCTCCTCCATGTGCAGCTCGTGGATGCGGATGGTTTTGTCCCCGGCCTGGGTGCGGATAGACACCGTCCCCTCCCGGGCGATGGGCAGGTACAGTTGGGATATCTGGTAGGCCTTGGGCAGGTCTGGGTAGAAGTAGTTTTTGCGGTCGAACCTGCTGTACCGGGTGATCTCACAGTTCAGGGCCAGCCCGGCCTTGACGGCAAATTCCAGCACCCGTTTGTTGAGCACGGGCAGCGTCCCCGGCATCCCGGTGCACACCGGGCAGCAGCGGGTGTTGGGCTCACCGCCGAATTCGGTGGTGCAGGAACAGAAAATTTTTGTCCTGGTGGCCAGCTCCACGTGGGTCTCTAGGCCAATTACCGTTTCCCAGGTCATACCAAATTCCCTCCTTCCGGCGCACGCTTGTGGTAATCGGTGTCCATCTGGAAGGCGTGGGCGGCATTCAAAAGCCGGCCCTCCCCAAAGTGAGGACCGATGAGCTGCCCCCCGATGGGCAGGCCCTTCCCGTCAAACCCGCAGGGCATGGACAGCGCCGGAAGCCCCGCCAGGTTCACCGGCACCGTGTAGATGTCGCTGAGGTACATTTTCAGCGGGTCAGACAGGCTGCCCCCCAGCCTGGGGGCGGTGGTCGGGGCCACTGGGGCCAGCAGCAGATCGCACTGCCGGAACGCCTCATCAAACGCGCCCTTGATAACCGCCTTCACCTGGAGCGCCTTTTTATAGTAAGCGTCGTAGTACCCGGCGGACAGCACAAAGGCGCCCAGCAGGATACGCCGCTTCACCTCCGCCCCGAAGCCCTGGGTGCGGGTTTTGCGGTAGAGGTCCGTCAAGCCGTCGTACCGCTCCGCCCGCCAGCCGTACTTCACCCCGTCGAACCGGGACAGGTTGGAGGACGCCTCGGCGGCGGCGATGATGTAATAGGCGGGGACGGCGTACTCCAGCACCGGGAAGGACAGCTCCACCACCTGCGCCCCCCTCCCCTTCAGCACGCCGGCGGCGCGCAGGACAGCGGCGCGTACCTCCCCGTCCAGCCCCTCCCCGAAGCATTCCGCGGGCAGTCCCACCCGCATCCCCCGGATGTCCCCGGTGAGCCCCTCCAGCAGGCGGCCGTACCCGCCGTCCAGGCTGGTGGCGTCCCTGGGGTCGCGCCCCATGAGCGCGTCCAGCACGGCGGCGCAGTCCGCCGCGTCCCGGCACAAAGGGCCGATCTGGTCCAGGGAGGAGGCGTAGGCGATGAGGCCGTACCGGCTCACCGCCCCATAGGTGGGCTTCATCCCGGTGACGCCGCAGTGGGCGGCGGGCTGGCGGATGGAGCCGCCGGTGTCCGAGCCGACGGCGTACCAGCCCATGCCCGCCGCCACCGCCGCCGCCGCGCCGCCGGACGAGCCGCCGGGGACGCGGGACAGGTCCCAAGGGTTTCTCACCGGGCCGTAGAAGGAGGTCTCCGAGGTGGAACCCATGGCAAACTCGTCCATGTTCAGCTTGCCCAGGGACACCGCCCCGGCCCCCTCCAGGGCATCCGCCGCGGCGGCGCTGTAGGGGGGCGCAAACTCCCCCAGTATCTTGGAGGCGCAGGTGGTTCTAACCCCTTTGGTGCAGATGTTGTCCTTCAGGGCCATGGGCACCCCGTAGAGCGGGCTTTGGGCGTCCCTCGCCCCGGGCTGGAGCTTGTCCGCCCGCTCCAGCGCCCGCTCCCCCGTGACGGTGATAAAGGCGTTCAGCGCCCCGTCCCGGGCGGCAATGGCGTCCAGCGCCGCCCGGGCGGCCTCCTTGACGGACACTTCTCCTCTTTTGATGGCCGCGCCCAACTCCAGGGCGGTCAGCTCTCTCAATTCCATTTCCCCGCCCCCTCACTCTACCGCCTGGGGGACCAGAAACGCCTCTGTATCCCCCGCGGGTGACCCCGCCAGCAGCTCCCCCCGGTCCTGGGAGGGGGCCGCCTCATCCTCCCGCAGCACATTTTTCACCGGGAACACATGGCTCATGGGCTCCACGCCTGCCGTGTCCAGCTTGTTCAGCACATCCATGTAGGCGACGATCTGCTCCAGCCCGGCGGTCATGGCCTGCTTTTCCCCTTCCCGGAGCTCCAGCCGGGACAGCCCGGCAAGATAGTCCACCAGTTTCACATCAATCACATCAAACCCCTCCTCTATGGTTCCATCCGCGTCCGGTCCCTGGGAAACAGGGAAGCGTATCGGATGTTGTCCAAGCCGCACAGCTGCATGGTCAGCCGCTCCAGCCCGATACCCAGCCCGCCGTGGGGCGGCATCCCGTGTTTGTGGATCATGAGATAGCTCTCGAATTCCGCCGGGTCCATCCCCCGTGCCTCCATCTTGGCCACCTGTTCGGCGTAGCCGTGGATGCGCTGGCCGCCGGTGGTCACCTCCAACCCCCGCAGCAGCAGGTCGAAGGACAGGGTGTATTTGAGGTCGTCCGGGTCGTCCATGGCGTAGAAGGGCCGCTTTTTGGAGGGGTAGTGGGTGACAAACACAAAGTCGCTGCCGTACTCCTCTTTCACGTACCGCCCGATGCGGGCCTCCTCTTCCGGCTCCAAATCAAAGGGGTCACGGATCCGGCAGCCGTATTTCTCCGCCGCCAGCCGCTTGGCGTCATCGAACCGCAGGCAGGGGATGCTGTCCGCCGCCGGAAGCTCCACGCCCAAAAGCTCCAGCTCCGGGCGGTACTCCCGGCCCAGCAGGGCCATGGCGTGCCGCAGATAGCCGGTCTCCGCCTCCATGATATCATAAAAGGAACGGATGTAGCCCATTTCCAGATCCAGCCCGGTGTACTCGTTCAGATGCCGGGGGGTGGCGTGCTTTTCCGCCCGGAACACGGGGCCGATCTCAAACACCCGCTCATACACCCCCGCCATGGTCTGCTTGTAGAACTGGGGGGACTGGGCCAGGTATGCCTTTTTGCCAAAGTAGTCCAGCCGGAAGATGTTGGAGCCCCCCTCCGCCCCGGCATGGACGATCTTGGGGGTATGGATTTCCGTAAAGCCCTCCCCGGTAAGATAGTCCCGAAAGGCCCGCGCCAGCCCCTCCTGGAGCTTGAACACCGCCCGCTCCCTGGGATGGCGCAGCACAGCGGGCCGCAGGGGGAGCCCGGTGTCCAGGCTGAGGCCCAATTTCCGTTTCCCCAGGGGCACAGGCATGGGGGCGGCGGGCCGGGACAGCACCGCGGCCGTCTCCACGGCGACCTCCACCCCGCCGGGGGCCCGGGGCTCCGCCCGGACGGCACCGGACAGCTCCACGCAGCACTCCTCCCGCAGCCCCTGGGGCAGTACGTCCGGGGCGCACACGCACTGGACGCTCCCCCTTGCCATGCGCAGGGTGAGGAATACCACGCCCCCCATGTCCCGCAGGGCGTGGACCGCGCCGTGGACGGTGACGGGCCGGTTATTCAGCCCGCCCCCCGTAAGGTCTTGCCAGACAGTCAGTTGTTTGCTTGAGCCGGTGACGAACTTCATAACCATTCACTCCTTGATGGATAAAATAAAACCCCGGACCGTACAAAAGTACAGTCCGGGACGGAATCAATCACTGAATCCGCGGTACCACCCGCGTTGCCCCTCCAGCAAGGGGCCTCTCTCGAGCCCCGGTAACGTGGGGAGGACGGACGGCCCTACGCCCCTTGGGGTTCGAACCGCCGGCTCGGAAGCGTTGCGCCGTCTCGTCTTTCCGGGGCGGGCTTTCAGTCGGTGGCCCGCGTTCTCTGTCGGACGCCGTGAGGGGCGGTCTTCGTCGATGCCGTTGTGTTTTTTGCTTGTTGAGGGAATCATACACTGTTTTCCCCCTGTTGTCAACGGAAAAATTCCCAAAGCCATGGTAGCATTCGGCAAAAATTTATGGTACAATACCCGAAAAGAGGACAAACGGGAGGGATGGGCCCATGACAAACTGGGAAGAATTACACCGCCGCTGTATGCTCTGCCAGAAGTGCGCCCTGGCGGACACCCGCACCAACGTGGTGTTCGGCAAGGGCCCCCGGGACGCGAAAGTCATGTTTATCGGCGAGGGCCCCGGCGAAAATGAGGACCTCCAGGGGGAACCCTTTGTAGGCCGGGGCGGACAGCTGCTGGACGAGATGCTCTCCCTCATCGGCCTGAGCCGGGAGAAAAATTTTTACATCACCAACATTGTCAAATGCCGTCCGCCCAGGAACCGGGACCCGCTGAATACCGAGCAGGACGCCTGCATCGGCTACCTGTGGGACCAGATGGCGCTGCTCCGCCCCCGGATCGTGGTGTGCCTGGGGCGCATCGCCGCCATGCGCCTCATCAAGCCGGACTACAAGATCACCCGGGAGCATGGCCAGTGGTCGGAAAAGGACGGGGCCTTCTACACCGCCATCTACCACCCCGCCGCCCTGCTCCGCGACCCCACCAAGAAGCCGGACACCTTCGCCGACCTGCGGGCCATCCGGGCAAAAATACGGGAGGTCTGCCCGGAGGCTTACCACTGAGGCTCCGCGCTGTACTACTCGCGCTGCGCAGGCGCCTGCTCCACGCCGTCCAACAAGTTCATGATCGACACCTCAAACGCCGTGCGCTCCACCTGTTCCCCGTCGATGAGCTTGTGGTAGCGGCGGCTTTGGAGGCGTCCTTCCAGGCGCAGCTTATCCCCCACGTCCATCGCGCCGCAGTGGGCCGCCAGGGATCCCCAGGCGATGCAGGGCAGGTAGTCCGCCCGGCCGTACGGCCGGTTGACCGCCAGCAGCAGGTCGCAGATCTCCCGTCCCAGCGGCGTACGCCGGAGGGTGGGCCTGCGGCACAGCGCCCCGGCAAGGACCAGCCGATTCTCCCCCTCCTCCAACTCCGAAGGCCGGGCATCCCGGGAAAGCACCGTAATGACCAGCTTGCTTCCCGTCCCCGTGCGGTTGTTATATGAGCGCACCTCCCCTTCTACGCTCACCCATCCCCCCGGCGTCCACAGCGCCGGGTCCGGGGCGGCGGTCACCACATTCAGCACATCGTCCACCCCGCTCAGCCGGGGCACCCGCAGGGGGACCAGGTAGTAGTCTACCCCGTGGTTCCGATGGGAGGGGGCGGGCCCCTGCGCCGCCTGTCCCCTCAACACAATTCTGTTTTCTCCCCTGTACTCGTCCATGTAATCACACTCCGTATGTCAATTGCCATCCTGCCTGACTATATGAGGGGGAAGCGCCAAGTATGCCCATTGACAACGGGGAGTCCAACGGTATAATATAGGGAGAACCCAGCCGAAGGAGGGCTAAGGATGGAACTGGAACTGACGCGCAAGCAGCTTCGGCGGCTGCTGGACATGGTGTATATCGGCAACTGGATCCTGAACTCCACCCGTGGGGAAGACCGCTTCAAGGATTACGATGAGGTGGAGAGCCTGCTCTTCGCCCGTGCCGCCCTGGAGGGTATGCCCTCCCTGGCCGAGACCTACCAGGGGGAGGTAATCCCCTCCCGGGCCTTTGCCGAAGGGGGCATCCACGAGGCCATTATGGAGTACGAAAACAACGTCTTTTTCGAGATCTTGGCGGAGGATCTCGCCCGGCGGGACATGGACGACGTGCCCATCGACGAAACCAACTACGATGAGCTGGCCCAGCGTATCGACGCCTACATCGACGAATTCGAGGCCCACGGCACCGACAACATCACGGTGGACTGCTGAGAGGAAGCGCGGGGCCGCCGCGAACAGCGAACCAAAATCGGATCACAGCGTAACCAGTAAACACCTAAAACAAGGGGACGAAAGCAAACCGCTTTCGTCCCCTTGCATTACTTCTTTTTCTTTTTGGAGAAAAAGTCCTTCACCGGCGAGCCGGAGGAGGGGGCGGACTCGCCCATGGCCTCGGCAAAAGCCTGGAGCGCGTCCCGCTGCTGGTTGGTCAGGCTGGTGGGCACCCGAACCTGAACGGTTACGTACTGGTCGCCCCGGCCCCTCCCCCGCAGCTCTGGGATGCCCTTGCCCCGCAGGCGGAAGGTGGCGCCCGGCTGGGTGCCGGCGGGCAGGGTGTACTTCACCTTGCCGTCGATGGTGGGAATCTCCAGCTCCGCGCCCATGGCCGCCTGGTAGAAGCTCACCGGACACTCGTACAGTACCGAGGTTCCCTCCCGCTGGAAATAGGGGTGGGGCTTCACCCGCACCTCCACGATGAGGTCTCCCGCCGGGCCGTTGTTGGCCCCCGCGTTCCCCTGCCCCCGCAGGGATACGGCCTGCTTGTCGTTGATGCCCTGGGGGATGCTGACCGAAATCTTACGCTGCTTTCTCACATTGCCCCCGCCGCCGCAGCTCTTGCAGGGCTGGTGGATGATCTTGCCCGTCCCCCGGCAGCGGCTGCACGGCGCGGAGCTGGTAAAGGCCATCCCCCCCATGCGCTGCTGCACCCGCACGGTGCCCGAGCCCCGGCAGTCGGGGCACACCTCGGCGGTGGTGCCGGGGGCGCAGCCGGAGCCGTGGCAGCTCTCGCAGCTCTCCAGGCGGGTGAGGCTGATCTCCTTCTCGCAGCCAAAGGCCGCCTCCTCAAAGCTGATGGTCACGCCGGCGCGCAGGCTCTCCCCCCGCTGGGGGCCGCTGCGGTTGGCGCTTCTGCCCCCGAAGCCGCCGCCCAGCAGATCGCCCAGGATATCGCCGAAGCCGAAATCTCCAAAGTCGCCGAAATCCCCATAGCCGCCAAAGCCCCCGCCGCCAAAGTTGGGATCCACCCCCGCATGGCCAAACTGGTCGTACTTGGCCCGCTTGTCCTTGTCGCTGAGCACCTCGTAAGCCTCGTTGATCTCCTTGAACTTGGCCTCGGCCCCCTTGTCCCCGGGGTTCATGTCCGGGTGGTACTGCTTGGCCAGCTTGCGGTAGGCCTTTTTTAGCTCGTCGTCGGAGGCGGTTTTGGCCACCCCCAGCACCTCATAGTAATCTCGTTTTTGCTCCGCCATATGGAATCACCTCTTAAACGCGGGAAAGGCGGGGCGCAATGCCCCGCTGTTTCCCGCTTGTTTGCAGCATTGTTGTCACGCTGCGAAGCGGCCAGGGCGTTCGGTCGCTTTCGCTGCGGCTCAGGCAAAACCCGGCCCCACATTGTGGGCCCTGGGCTTTTGCCCTCGCTCCGCTCCAAGCTTCCTCACTGTCCGCTTCTCCACGCTTCTTATTTATCGTCGTCCACCACTTCATAGTCGGCGTCCACCACGTTGTCCCCGCCGGGCTGGCCGCCGCTGAAGCCCGCGCCGCCCATGTCGGGGCCGGGGCCGGGCTGGCCGCCCTGCTGGGCATACAGCTTCTCGCTGACAGCATAGAATGCCTTCTTCAGTTCCTCTGTGGCGCCCTTGATGGCCTGGGTGTCGGCGCCCTTCAGCGCCTCCTTCACCTTGTTGAGGGCAGCGTCGATGGAGCTCTTGTCGGCGGCATCCACCTTATCGCCCATCTCGTCCAGAATCTTCTCGGTCTGGTACACCATCTGGTCGGCCTCGTTGCGGATGTCCACTTCCTCTTTCCGCTTGGCATCCTCGGCGGCGAACTGCTCCGCCTCGCGCACGGCCTTGTCCACATCCTCCTTGGACATGTTGGTGGAGGAGGTAATGGTAATGTGCTGCTCGGTGCCGGTGCCCAGATCCTTGGCGGACACGTTGACGATGCCGTTGGCATCGATGTCGAAGGTCACCTCGATCTGTGGCACCCCCCGGCGGGCGGGGGCGATGCCGTCCAGGTGGAACCGGCCCAGGGTCTTGTTATACTGGGCCATCTCCCGCTCGCCCTGGAGCACATGAACCTCCACGCTTGTCTGGTTGTCGGCGGCGGTGGTGAAGGTCTGGGACTTCTTGGCGGGGATGGTGGTATTGCGGTCAATGAGCTTGGTCATCACGCCGCCCATGGTCTCGATGCCCAAGGACAGGGGGGTCACGTCCAGCAGCAGCAGCCCCTTCACATCGCCCACCAGTACGCCGCCCTGGAGGGCCGCGCCCATGGCCACGCACTCGTCGGGGTTAATGCCCTTGAAGCCCTCCTTGCCGGTGAGCCGCTTGACCATGTCCTGGACGGCGGGGATGCGGCTGGAGCCGCCCACCATCAGCACCTTCTCAATCTCGTTGCCGCTCAGGCCCGCGTCGCTCATGGCCTGGCGCACGGGGCCGGCGGTGGCCTCCACCAGGTGGGAGGTGAGCTGGTCGAACTTGGCCCGGCTGAGGGTCAGGTCCAAGTGCTTGGGCCCGGTGGCGTCGGCGGTGATATAGGGCAGGTTAATGGTGGTGGATGTGACGCCGGACAGCTCAATCTTGGCCTTCTCGGCGGCCTCCTTCAGCCGCTGCATGGCCACCTTGTCTCCGGTGAGGTCGATGCCCTCCGCCTTCTTGAACTCGGCGGCCATCCAGTCCATGACGCACTTGTCGAAGTCATCGCCGCCCAGGCGGTTGTTGCCCGCCGTGGCCAGCACCTCGATCACGCCGTCGCCCACCTCGAGGACGGACACGTCGAAGGTGCCGCCGCCCAAGTCGTACACCATGATCTTCTGGTCGGACTCCTTGTCCACCCCGTAGGCCAGGGCGGCGGCGGTGGGCTCGTTGATGATGCGCTTGACCTCCAGCCCGGCAATCTTGCCCGCGTCCTTGGTGGCCTGGCGCTGGGCGTCGGTGAAGTAGGCGGGAACGGTAATCACCGCCTCGGTGACGGTCTGGCCCAGATAGGCCTCGGCGTCCGCCTTCAGCTTCTGGAGGATCATGGCGCTGATCTCCTGGGGGGTAGAGCGCTTGCCATCGATGTTCACCTTGTAGTCGCTGCCCATCTCCCGCTTGATGGAGGCGATGGTACGGTCGGGGTTGGTGATGGCCTGGCGCTTAGCCACCTGGCCTACCATTCGCTCGCCGTCCTTGGAAAAGGCCACCACAGACGGGGTGGTGCGGTTGCCCTCGGCGTTGGGGATGACAACGGCCTCGCCGCCCTCCATGACGGATACACAGCTGTTGGTAGTACCCAAATCGATACCAATAATCTTACTCATAATGAAGTTCCTCCTGTTTATATGAAAGTATATTTTTACAATGTGAATCGGGAAATGCTTCATTGTCATGCGGCGAAGCGGTCAGGACGCTCGGCCGCTTGCGCTGCGACTCAGGCAAAACCCGGCTCCATGCTGTGGGCCCTGGGCTTTTGCCTTCACTCCGCTCCAAGCTCCCTCACTGTCCGCTTCTCCGCGCTTCTAATTTGCCACCTTGACCATGGAAAACCGAATGACCTTTTCCCCGCAGATAAAGCCCTGCTGAAACACCTCCACGATGGTGCTCTCCCCGGCCTCCTCATCGTCGCAGTGCATGACGGCGTTGTGGCGGTTGGGGTCAAAGGTCTCGCCCAAGGCGGGGATGACCTCCACCCCCAGCCCGGTGAGGGCATCCTGGAGGCCCTTCATGGTCATCTCCACGCCCTTTTTATATGCCTCGTCGGCGGTCTCCTGCTTCAAGGCCCGCTCCAGGTTGTCGTACACCGGGAGGAAGGCGGCCACGGTCTGGGCCTTGGCCTCGCTCCAGGCGTTCTCCTTCTCCTTGGCGGTGCGTTTGCGGTAGTTGTCGTACTCGGCGGCGAGCCGCAGGTACTTGTCCGCCGCCTCCGCCAGCAGTTGGCCCTGATCCTTCTTGGGTTCCTTCTTTGCCTTCCCGAAAAACCCCTTTGCCTTGGGATCCGAGGCCTCATCAGCAGTCTCAGGGGATTCCTCAGCCCCGGGGGCCTCCGCGGCCTCCCCGGCAGCCTCCTGTCCGGGGGCCTCGACAGTCTCGTCCCCCGCATCTTCGGGAACGGGGTTTTCTTTCTTCTTCTCTTCGGCCATTGGCGCCTATTCCTCCTTTTCCGGTGCGCCGGGTGGCAGCTCCGGCTGTCCGAACAGCTTGGACAGCCCGTCCGCCACATATGACAGCTTGGCGGCCACCTTGGCGTAATCCATGCGGGTGGGGCCCACCACGCCGATGACCCCCTTCATCCCGTCCCCGATATCGTAGCTTGCCAGCACTACGCTGGTGTCCTTCAGCTCATCGGCCACATTTTCCGGGCCGATGAGGATTTTGGTGTCGTCCCCCTCCAAAGCGGGCAGGGCCAGCGTCTGGGCCAGGGAACGGTCCTCCGACAGGTAGCTCATCAGCTTCTGGGCCTTGCCCACGTCCTGGTACTCGGGGTGGTCCAGGATGTGGCTGGCCCCGGCGGTGTACACCGCGCCGCTCTCCAGCGCGTCCAGCACCTCCATGGCGAAGGACACCACCAGCGAGATCAGCCCGTAGGAGCTGCCTGCCGCGTGTTCGGCCACCCGCATCAGCTCCGGGGTAAGCTGATCCAGCGTCTTGCCCACGAAAGCGGTGTTCAAAAGGGTGGTGAGCAATTGCAACTGGGGTTCAGACAGCTCCGCGGGGAGGCGGAAGAGCTTGTTTTTCACCACGCTGGAATCTGTCATCACCACGGCGATAAAGGACGCGGAGTCCACCAGGATCAAGTCGAACCGCTTGATGGTGAGCCGCCGCGCCCCCTCGGTGAGGGCGAATGCGGGGTAGTTGGTGAGCTGGGACACCATGCGTCCCGCCTGGTCGATCACCTTGTCCAGCTCCCGCATCTTCAGGTGCAGCGCCTCGTTGATCTGCTTTGTCTCCTCCAGGCTCAGCCGCTGCTCCTCCATCAGCTCGTTGACGTACAGCCGGTAGCCCCGGGGGGAGGGCACCCGTCCGGCGGAGGTGTGGGGCTGCTCCAGGTAGCCCAGCTCCGTCAGCTCGGCCAGCTCGTTTCGGATGGTGGCGGAGGAGACCTTCAAGCCCGCCAGCTCCGCCAGCGCCTTGGAACCCACCGGCTCCGCCGTCTGGATATAGCTTTCCACCACGGCGCGCAGAATTTTCTTCTTTCGCTCGGACAGCTCCAAGGGACCGCCTCCTTCCCAGAGGTTTAGCACTCGCCATTCCTGAGTGCTAAAGATAATCTACCACCGCCCCCTCAAAATGTCAATAGCCCAGTTGTAAATTAAATGTGAATCTCAAGCGTCCGGCGGTCCGATGCCAAAATTCCGTCCCGCTTTCGCACATACCGGCCCCGATTGCTAAAACAATGTGGCACAATCGAATGCAACGGCAAAAAAGGGGCTTCCTTTTTCCCTGCCATCGTAGTATCATAATGCTGTATCGGCATTTTGCCCATCTTGACCAATGAGCCGCGCCCAAGCGCGTCCGAATAGGAGGCCCCGATGATTAACACACTGGCTTTGACCGCCCTGCCCTCCCCCGCGCCGGAGGGGAGCGCCCCGCCCGCCCTTGGGGACACCCTGCGGGCGGCCTGGGACGCGGCGGTATACGGCGTCACCTGGTTTTTCACCAACCTGTCCCCCGCCTTTGCCTGGGCAATCGTCGGCATCGCCATCTGCGTTGCCTTTTTCGTCTACTACTGGTGGTGCCTGCGCCCCCGGCCCCACAGCCTGGAGTGGATCGCCATGGCGGAGGAACGGGCCAAGCCCCGGCGCATGACCCTCACCCTCCCCCGCCACCCCATGGAGCGGAAGGACATCCTGCCCCTGCTGCTGCTCACGGCGGTATACGCCTTCACCGCCTTCTTCCGTCTGGGGGACTTTGCCGTCCCCCAGAACCCTGTCAAGCTCCAGCAGGGGGACAGCTATGAGTTCTCCTACGGCCAGCCTGTCACCGTGGACACCATCTCCTACTATACCTCCCTGGGCACCGGGTACTACACCCTGGAGTGGGAGGGGGAGGACGGAGCATGGCACAGCCTGCGGCTGGATCAGCCCTACAACTCCCTGTTCAAGTGGAGGGTGTTGGATCTGGGGCGCAATATCGATCAAAGCGGCCTGGAAAAAACCAAGGACAACAACAATCTGGACGCGGAATCCCTGGGCCCCATCATGGCCTCCCGCTTCCGTATCACCGCATCCAGCGCGCCCCGGGACGAGGGCCTATGGCTGTCCGAGCTGGCCTTTTGGTGCGGGAACTATATCACAACAGATGAATCCGGCAAAACCGAGAGCAGTCCCCACCCCGTGCGCGTCCCGGACCATGTGGACGAAAACGGCGCGCCCCTGTTCGACGAAGCCGGGCTGTGGTCGGCCAAGGCCACCTATATGAACTCGTCCTACTTTGATGAGATCTACCACCCCCGCACCGCCCTGGAGCACCTGAACAACATCTATCCCTACGAGGTGTCCCACCCTCCCCTGGGCAAGCTCATTCTGTCCCTGGGCATCATGGTGTTCGGCATGGTCCCCTTCGGCTGGCGGTTTATGGGGACGCTCTTCGGCGTGCTGATGGTGCCGGTGCTGTATGTGTTTTTGAAAAACCTGTTCGGCAAGACCCCGGTGGCCTTATGCGGCGCGGCGCTGTTCACCTTCGACTTCATGCACCTGGTCCAGACCCGCATCGCCACCATTGACACCTACGGCGTGTTCTTCATCCTGGTGTCTTACTATTTCATGTACCGCTGGCTGGCCGTCCCTGCGGGGAAGAAGCTGCGGCACTATATCCTGCCCCTGTTTTTGAGCGGCCTGTTCTGGGGGATCGGCTGCGCCTCCAAGTGGACGGTGGTGTATGCCGGGGCCGGGCTGGCCCTGCTGTGGCTGCTGGGCATGGCCTTCAAGGCCGGGGACTGGCGGGAGGCGGAATACCGCGCCCGCACCCGGCCCGCGCCTCCCGAGGTGCGCCAGGAGGTGGCGGAGGCCCTTTTCAAGGAAGAGGCCCCGCCCTGGCAGCCCCCCCATGTGCCCTCCTTCGCCGTCCATGTGTGGGGCACTATCGGGCTGTCGGTGGTATTTTTCGTGCTCATCCCTGTGTGCATCTACACCGCGTCCTACTTCCCCTACGCCGCGGCCCGGGGCAATGGGGCGGGCTTCTGGGGCATGGCCGGGCAGTCGGCCAGCTGGCTCTGGGACACCCTGCCCACCCACCTGGAACGGCTCCCGGCACAGGTGGAGCAGCTGGCCCGGACCATGGCGGAGGAGGGCAAGACCCCCGGAGTGCTGGACCGAATAGACAGCTTCTTCCGGGTTATCCCCGGCGGCAGCGCCAACCCAGTGGATATCATGCTGAAAAACCAGCACTTCATGCTCACCTACCACCAGGGCGTCCACACCCCCCACCCCTATGAGTCCTACTGGTACCAGTGGATTTTCGACGGACGGCCCATCCTGTACTTCCGGGATCTGGACGTGCCCGGCATGAAGAGCCTGTTCGCTTCCTTTAACAACCCTCTGGTATCCTGGGCGGGGCTGGCAGCCTTTTTCGGCGTGGCCGTCCAGACCGTCCGCCGCCGCTGCGGCAGGGGGCTGTTTATCCTCATTGCCATCCTGTCCCAGTTTGTGCCCTGGCTGCCCATCGGACGCATCCTGTTCGCCTACCACTACTTCCCCACGGTGCTGTTCCTGTGTTTTGCCATTGCCTATCTCATGGACGGCATGATGGCTCGGCGGCGGGAGGGCTGCCGGCTGGCGGTGTACGGCTTCACCGGCTGCGCAGTAGGATTGTACGCGGTTTTCTATCCGGAGCTCATCGGGCTGTACATGCCCACGTGGTACGCGCAGTATTTCCTGCGGTGGCTGCCAAGCTGGCCGCTGTAGCCTCCCGGCGGGGCTGTTACTTTCCACTCGTGCAGAAAGCAGCCGAAGACACGCCTAGGGGCATTCCGTCCCCGTCGCGCTTCGCGCTCCAGGTGGGCTTCCCCTAAGCCCCTGTTTACGGGGGGCCCGATACGAAAGGCTTTGGGTATCCCTCCGGCGTGTGCGGCCTTCGGCACGGGGCGCCCTATTAACGCTGCCGCTTGTGCCTGGGCACTGAAAAGCGATGGCGGCCACAGGGCCGCGCCTGAGCGGGCGCGCCGTTCCGCCCGGACTGCACGGGCACTAAACCAGCGCGCCTCAATTTCAACTGTAAGGTGATCCAAAATGTATCTGTGCGACATCCACAGCCACTCCAAACTTTCTCCCGACTGCTTCAGCCCGCTGCGGGATATGGCCCGGTCTGCCATCGCGGCGGGACTGCGGGAGTTTTGCGTCACAGACCACTGCGACATGCTGGACCTGGACGGAAAGCCGTGGGGGGCCTTCGACTGGCCCGCCGCCAAAGCGCAGTACCGCGCCGTCAGCGCGGAGCTGGGGGGCGCTCTCACCCTGCGGCTGGGGATTGAGCTGGGCTCCGCCCCCTATGACCCCGCCGCCGCCCGGGGAATTTTAGCTCAGGGCGGGGAGGAACTGGACTTTGTCCTGGGCTCCCTCCACAACTGGATCGGCGCGGAAGGTGGAAAGGACCTGTACTACTCCGACTTCACCGGCAATCCGCGTCTGGCCCGCAAAGCAGTGGAGAACACCCTAGCCCACACCTGGACGCTGGTGAAGGAATGCTCCGATTGCTATGACAGTCTGGCCCACATCGTCTATCCCCTGCGGTACATCCACCGCGACGGGGTGGATCTGACCCTGGCGGATTTTGAGGAACAGGTCCGGGCCATCTTCACCCAGGTGGCAGCCAGCGGCCGCGCCATTGAGCTCAACACCTGCCGGGGCCACGATCTGGACTGCTGGCCCCCCCTCCTGCGCTGGTTCCGGGAGTGCGGCGGGGAGCTGGTCACCGTGGGGGCGGACGCCCACCGCCCGGACCAGGTGGCCAGGGGCATCCCGGAAGCCCTCCAAATGCTTCGAGCGGCGGGCTTTGACCATGTCACCACCTATGAGCGCCGCAGGCCGGTGCTCCACAAGCTGTAATATAGAACGGGCGTTTCACGTGAAACGCTCTGGGGCGGCTTTGCGGCGCCCCATAAATCAATGGAGGGATTTTAAATGAGGATTTCCATTGCCTGCGACCACGGCGCGTTTGACCTGAAGGAGCGCCTCAAGGCCCACCTGCTGGAGCAGGGCCACCAGGTCACCGACTGCGGAACCCACAGCGGGGAGAGCTGCGACTACCCGGATTTCGCCGCCGCCGCCGCCCGCCTGGTGGCGGACGGAAGCTGTGAGCGCGGGGTGGTGCTGTGTACCACCGGCATCGGCATGAGCATCGCGGCCAACAAGGTGAAGGGCGTACGGTGCGCTTTGTGCCACGAGCCCCTGTCCGCCGAGATGACCCGCCGCCACAACGACGCCAATGTCCTTGCCATGGGGGCGGGGGTCACCGGCGGGAACCTTGCCCAGCGGATCCTGGACGTGTTTTTATCCACGCAGTTTGAAGGGGGCCGCCACCAGCGCCGGGTGGACAAGGTGATGGAACTTGAGAACTGAGGATAAAAGGGAGCACTTTCAAGGACAATGCTTTATGTAAAAGTGAAGGCAGGGCAGTCCACGACGGAGTGCCCTGCCCTTGTTGTACTATGCTCCCCCCAGCGACGCTTTCGTCGCTGGGGGGAGCGGTAAATTTTACTTTATTTCTCCTTGAGCACCCCGTCCAGCTCCGTCCGCGTGTACAGCGCATTGAGTGCCGCCAGCAGCGCCTTGGCGCCCATGTGTTCGGGCAAGTCCAGCCGCCGCAGGAGCGCCGCCCGCCGCGCCGCCGCGTCCGGCGCGCCGGACAGCCCCAAGGCAAACAGATCCGCCGGGGTCAGGTTCCCCGCCGGGCGGTCCGGGGCGTTTTCGTCCAGCACCGTGGCCCCGCAGCGCAAAATGGCCTCCCGCAGCACGTCCGGCTTCATCCCCTCCACCCCCAGCTTGCCCTCTTTTCCCGGGGCGCGCTTGCGTCGCTCCTTTCCCGCCACATCCGGGATGTAGGCGTGCTTGAGCTGGCCCCCGGGGATGGCCCCTTTCAGGTGATTTCGGATGACAAACCCCGCCCCGTCGGAGTCGGTGAGGATGATGAGCCCCCGAACCGCCGCCAGCCTGCGCAGCAGCGCCAGCCGCTCTGCGTCCTTAAACACCCCGAAGCCCGCCGTCTCCAGGATCAGGGTGTCCGCCACCGCCGCCACCGCCGCCTTGTCGTACCGCCCCTCCACCACAATGGCCTCCTTGATGCGCAGCGGGGTGCTCATACCGCCGCCCTCCGCCCCGAGGCCAGCTCCATCAGAAGCCCCGTGAGCAGCTCCCGCTCCTGGCCGTAGGAGGATTTCAGCTCGATATCCGCCTGGGCGCACCGCCCCACGGCGTACCGGCACCAGGGCAGGGAAAACCGCCGGGCGGCGTCCATCAGCTTGTCCGCCTGATAGCCCGATTTCATCCCCCACAGCTCCATGAACTCCCCCCGGCCTTTGCCCGCGTCCAGGTACAGCCGGGCGGTGTACAGCTGCCGGAAGTACTTGCCCATGGCGGACAGGATCATGATGGGGGGCTGCTGGCTGTGGAGCAGGTCGGCCAGCACCGAGGCCGCCTTGTCGAAGTCCTTGCGGGCCATGGCGTCGGTCATCTGGAACACCACCGCGTCGATCTGGGGGATGGCCACCGCGTCCATGTCCGCCCGGGTCACCCGGGGGTGGGGGGAATAGGCGGCGATCTTGCCGATCTCCGCGGACAGGGTGTTCATCAGGTCGCCGCACAGGAAGATGAGGTAGCGGGCGTCCTCGGTGTCTACGCCCTTGCCCGCCTTTTTGAACTGGCGGCAGATCCAGTCGGTCAGATCCCCCTGGCTCTGCCGCTGGAACTCCACCACCGCCCCCTCTTTTTTCAGCAGCCCGGCCAGCTTGGACCGCCCGTCCGCCTTATAGGGCAGCAGGTCGTACACAAACACCAGGCAGCAGTAGTCCGGCAGCCCCTCCAGTACCTTCGCCAGCCGCTCCCTGGGCTTCTCCCCCAGGCCGTACAGGTCGAAGTCGGTGACGATGACCAGGGTGCGGGCGCTCATCATGGGCAGGCAGTCCGCCGCCTGCTCAATCCAGTCCACCGAGCACTCCTTCCCCTGGGCGGTGTGGAGGTTGAAGTCCTCCAGCCCGGCGGGCAGCAGGGCCTGCTTGAGCCGGGCCAGGTAGTAGTCCCGCAAAAACGCCTCCTCCCCGTGGAAGAGGTAGAGCTTTTTGGGCGCGCCCTCCTGGATGGCCCGCTTCAGCTCCCGCATGGCGGTGTTGTCCGCTTTATCCCTCTTTGGCGGCATGGCGGCCGCCCCCTTTCGTCGTATAGATTCCCACCCGGTCCCCCCGCGCCCGGACGGTGACGGAGCCCGCCCCGGCGGTGCAGTAGACCTCCGCCCCCGCCGCCTCCAGCCGGTCAAGCGCCTCCTGGGCCGGGTGTCCATAGGGGTTGTTGGCCCCGGCGGAGATCAGGACAAGCTCGGGCGACACCGCCTGGAGGAATTCCCCGCAGCTGGAGTTTTTAGAGCCGTGGTGGCCCGCCAGCAGCACCTCCACGTCCGGGATGGACTGGTACTTCACCAGCATCTTTTCCACAAAGGCGTCGGCATCCCCGGTGATGAGCACATCAAAATCCCCGCGGGTGCACAGGGCGAACAGCCCCGATTCGTTGGAGGTCCCCCCGCCCAGGGGCGGGAACAGGGTCAGGCCTGCCTCCCCCAGGGGGAGGTTTTTGGTCTCGTCCACCAAAACCACCTCCGCGCCCTCCGTCCCGGCCAGCTCCATCAGACGGGCCAGACCGTCCGGGTCCGCCGCCCCCGCGGGGACGGCCACCTTGTCCACCCCCATGCGGTAGAAGAGCTGCTCCACGCCGTTGAAATGGTCGGCGTCAAAGTGGGTGAGGACCAGCATGTCCAGCCGGGCGCGGCCCATGGCGGCGAAGTAGTCTGCGGCAACGTCCCCGGCGCTGCGGGAGCCGTTCCCGCCGCAGTCCACCAGCGCCGCCCTTCCCCCGGACAGCAGGGCGGTGGACGAGCCCTGCCCCACATCCAGGGCGGTGACCGTCAAATCGGCGCGCTCCGCCTCCAGCCGCCCCAGACCGATGGCGGCGCACAGCAGCAGGGCCAGCGCCCCCACCGGGAGCAGGGGCCGCTTTGGCCGCTCCTTGCCCAAAACCGCCGCCAGGAGCACCAGATACGCCCCCGCCAGCCAGATGAGGCAGTACGGATTGTCCGCCGCCAGCGAGGCGAAGGGGAACCGCCCCAGCAGCAGCGCTATCCGCCGGGCGTAGTGTCCCGTCAGGCCGGCCGCCGCCCCCAGCACCGCCGCCGGGCCAGGGAAGAATACCGCCAGCGTCCCCAGAACCAGGGCGCACATCATCAGCAGGGACAGCGCCCACAGCGCCAGGACGCCGGACAGCGGCCCCAACAGGATGATCTGCCCAAAGTACAGCGCCACGAGGGGGACGGTGAACAGCATGGCCCCCAGGGAGGCGGACACGCCGGCCAGCGCCGTCCGGCCCGCCCTCCACAGCAGCAGCCGGAGGGGACGCCCCTTGGGCGGGCGCTTTTTCTTCAGCGGGCGGTACATCCAGCCGAACAGCGGCCCGCTCACCAGCAGTATGCCCGCCACCGACGCAAAGGACAGCTGCAATCCCACGCTGGCGGCGGCAAAGGGGTTCTGGACCAGCAGGATGAGCAGCGCCGCGCCCAGGGCCGACGGCCCGTCCCCCTCCCGCCCCGCCAGGGGCGCGGCCAGCAGGGCGCACTGCATGATGACCGCCCGGAGGGCGGACGGTGTACCCCCGGCCATGAGGGCGTAAAACAGCAGCAGGGGGACCATGGCAAGGGCGGTTTTCCGGTTGTTCCCGCACAGCAGCAGGCCCGCGCCCACCAGGAAGGAGACGTGGAAGCCGGACACCGCCGCGGCGTGCATCAGCCCCGCCCGGTTGAGGGCGGAGTAGAGGGTCCCGTCCAGCCCGGTTTTGTCCCCCAGGGTGACGGCGGCGGCAATGGGCGCGGCGGTCTGGTCAAAGGCGGCGTATATGCCCTGCTTGAGCTTGTGGGCGCACAGGGCGGGCCAGTGCCGGGCGGGGACCCGTTCCACAGCCTGGATTTCCGCCTCCCCATCGCAATAGGCCAGCAGGTATACCCCCTTGGCGGTGTAGTAGGTGGTCTCTTCGCCGTAGGCCCGCTCCGAGCTTTTCACCCTGGCCCTGCCGGAAATCCTGTCGCCGGGCTTCAGCGAACCCCACTCCTCCGGGCCGTAGGCCAGGGCGTCCGGGGCGAAAAGGCCGCCGTCCAGCCGGACGGTGACGGAATACCCGCCGATGGAGGTGGGCTCGGGATAGGAGGCCACCTCGCCGGAGAGGACGGTCTCCTCCCCAATCCAGCCCTCCGCCGGGGCCCGGAACAGGGCAAAGTACGCCCCGGCCCATCCCAGCGCCAGCACCCCGCCCAGGCAAAAGGCCACCGCCCGCCGGGAGCACTGCCAGCGGACATACCGAGACAGCGCCCCTTTGTCCCGGGGCTTGCGCAGAAGGATGGGGGACTCCCTGTCCCCGGGCCGGACGGACAGCCACACCGCCAACGCCAGCCCCAGCAGGGCGGCGGCTGCCAAAAACGCCGGCCCGTCCGCCTCAAAATAGCACGCCCACAGGCAGGCGGCGGCGAAGCCGCCGGAAAACCATGCCAGCTTCCGCATACCGCCGCCCCCTCCCTTCCAGCGCTCTTTCTTTATTTTATCCATAACGGGGGGCCAAGTCAATGCGGCGGGGGAATTTTCTGACGGGACTTGTCAAATCCCCCCCGGTCTGGTATGCTGAGGGGACAAATAAGGAGTGGATTTGATGTACATATTTGACCTGGACGGCACCATTACCGACACCAACGGCGTCTGGCTGGACGTGGACCGGGAATTCCTGGCCCGGCGGGGCCTGCCCCACACCCCTGAGTACCAGCGGGTGGTGGAGCGGTCCATTTACCCCATCGCGGCCCAGTTCACCAAGGCGTTCTATCACCTGCCCGAGTCCCCCGAGGATATCATGGCGGAGTGGGACGCTTCGGCGGGCCGCCACTACCGGGAGCTGGCCCCCCTCAAGCCGGGGGCGGAGGAATTCCTGCTCCAATGCAGGGACGAGGGCCGGCCCATGGCCGTGTTCACCGCCTGCCGCCCCGCCCTGTGCCGGGCGGCGCTGGACCGCTTCCACCTCACGGACCTGTTCGACCGTATCGCCTTTGCGGAGGAAATCGGCCTGGAAAAGCGCAACCCCCAATGTTTTGTGGAGCTGAGCGGCCTGCTGGGCGTCCCCCTGGGGGACTGCGTCCTCTTCGACGACAGCCCGGACAACTGCGCCACCGCCCAAAAGGCAGGCATGACCGCCGTGGGGGTGTACGACGGCTACTACGCAGGCCGCCAGGAGGAGTTGAAGGCAGTGTGCACCCGCTATATCCGCTCCTTTGCGGAGCTGGTGCGGGGATAGATTGGCAAAGTCCTCCCTTCCCACATAGGATGTGGGGCAAAGGAGGTGTTTACCACATGGAAGATATGATCCCATGCGCGCTGAAGGACCAGGAGGTGTTCCAGCGGGTGTGGCAGCGGGTGATGGCGGGGCGGTCCGAGGACAGCAGCCCCATCCGGCCCGGCCCCTCCGGCGGGGGGGACGTGTCCTGTGAATGCCTGAGGGAACTGGTGCTCCAAAACGGGAACGGCCTGCCCCAGTCCTGCCTCCCCGATGAGGACGCCGCTCCCCCGGAAGCCCCCCCGGCGGAGGAGGCCCCCGCCCCGGAGCCCCCTGCCCAGGACGCCCCGCCCTCCCAGGGCCTGCCGCCCCAGGACGGCGGCAATTGGGGCGGCGACCTGCTCCCCCTGTGGGAGGAGCCCCAGGGCGGCGACGACCGGGCCGCCCGCCTGCGCCGCCACGTGATGGACGCGCTGGAGGGCTGGCAGTTCTACCGCCACCTGGCCCGCCGGGCCCGGGGGACGGACGCCCGGGCGCTCAACGCCCTGGCCGGGGAGCTGCACAAGCACGCCCGGAAGCTGTCGGCGGCCTATTTCCTGCTCACCGGGCTGCGCTACTGGCCCACGGAGGTGCTGGGCGCGCCCGCCATCCCGTCCTACTGGGGGGCGCTGCGCAGCCGCCACCAGGCCGAGCAGCGCCAGGAGACCGCCTTCCGCCTGGCCGCCGACGACTGGGAGGATCCGGACATGCTGGAGCTGTACGGCGAGCTGGCCGACGCCTGCCAGCAGCGGTGCCGCCGCCTGCGGGCCCTGCTGGAGCAGGGCGTGTGATTACTTAGCCGGAAAAGAAGAGAACGCCGGGGCCTATGGCCCCGGCGTTCTCCCTATTCCCGCCGGCAGCGATAATAGCGAAAATCCCCCTCGTCCCCGACATGCTGAAAGCCGAGCTTTTCCAGAATGTGCTGGCTGCGGGTGTTTTTGACCACGGTGTCCGCGTTGACCGCCGCCATATCCAGGACGTCAAACGCATACCGAAGGGCCAGCCGCTCCGCCTGTGTGCCGTAGCCCCGGCCCTTTACCCCGTCGTTCTGCATATGGACGCTGAGGGTGCACTCCCGTTTCTCCCGGTCGATCTGCTTCAATTGCAGCTCCCCCACCGGCGCGCCGCCCTTTAAAATGGCGAAGAGGACGCGGTCCGGCGTCTGCTTTGCGTCAAAATACCGGTCTACCGCCTCTTTACTGTAGCAGTAGGGCGAGAACAGGCCCATATCCATATAGATGGCCGGGTCGTTCTCCCAGCCCTGATACAGCTGATGGCAAAGCTCCCGCGTCATGACGCACAGCGATATCTGATCCATGTCCAAACCTCCCATCCGATTGATTCGCGTCCATTCTATCATACCGATTCCTCTTTGGCAACAGAACACCTCTGTACTTTTCCGCCGCGGTCTGGTATAATTGCTTCTACTTGACGAAAGGGATCTGATTACATATGCTGACGCCGGAACAGACGCTGGAATTCTGCCGCCTCCGTCGGGAGGTCATCGCTCAAAACTATAAAACCCTCAACCCCGAGCAGCAAAAGGCCGTGCTGGCCACCGAGGGGCCCCTGCTGCTGCTGGCGGGGGCGGGGTCGGGCAAGACCACCGTGCTCATCCACCGGGTGGCCAACCTCATCCGCTACGGCCGGGGGTCGGACTGCCTGGAGGCGCCCGAGTGGGCCACAGAGGACGACCTGGCCTTTCTCCGGGATTACGCCGCCCACCCCGACAAAGAAAAACGCCTCCAGGCCGACCGGCTGTGCGCCCTGGACCCCGCCGCCCCCTGGACCATCATCGCCATCACCTTCACCAACAAGGCCGCCGGGGAGCTGAAGGCCCGGCTGGAAAGAATGCTGGGCCCCTCCGCCCGGGACGTGTGGGCGTCCACCTTCCACTCCGCCTGCGTGCGCATCCTGCGCCGGGACATTGAGAAGCTGGGCTTCCCCTCCTCCTTCACCATCTACGACACCGACGACTCCCAGCGGGTGATGAAGGACTGCATCAAGGAGCTGCGTTTCGACGACAAGCAGTTCCCCGCCCGCTCGGTGCTGGCCACAATTTCCCGGGCCAAGGATAAGCTCCAGCTGGCGGCGGATTTCGCCCGGGAGTGCGGGGCGTCCGGCGACTTCCGGCTGCAAAGGATCGCCCAGCTCTATACGGAGTATGAAAAACGGCTGTGGGAGGCCGGGGCGCTGGACTTTGACGATATTATCCTCCACACCGTTCGACTGCTCCAGGCACATGACGACGTTTTGGAATATTATCAGAAAAAATTCCGCTACGTCCTCATCGACGAGTACCAGGACACCAACAACCTGCAATACCTGCTCTCCTCCCTGCTGGCCGGGGGGCATGAAAATATCTGCGTGGTGGGGGACGACGACCAGTCCATCTACCGCTTCCGGGGGGCCACCATCGAAAATATCCTCTCCTTCGAGGACCAGTACAAGGGCTGCCGTACCATCCGCCTGGAGCAGAACTACCGCTCCACCAAGAGCATCCTGGCCGCCGCCAACGCGGTGATCCGCCACAACCAGGGCCGCAAGGGCAAGGAGCTGTGGACGGCGGGCCGGGAGGGGGAAAAGGTGCAGCTTTACACCGCCATGAACGAGAACGATGAGGCCCGGTTCGTGGCGGACAAGCTGATGGAGGACTACCGCGCGGGAAAACGGTGGAACAGCCACGCCATCCTCTACCGCATGAACGCCCAGTCCAACCAGCTGGAGGTGGCCTTCAAGCGCAGCGGCATCCCCTACAAGGTCATCGGCGGTACCCGGTTCTTCGACCGGGCGGAGGTCAAGGACATGCTGGCCTACCTGTGCGCCATCCACAACCACGCCGACGACCTGCGCCTCACCCGCATCATCAACAATCCCCCCCGGGGCATCGGCCAGACCACGGTGGACAGGGCCCGGGACATTGCTTTGCGTGAGGGGCTGTCCCTGTGGGAGGTGGCGTCCAACGCCTCCGCCTACCCGGAGCTGCAAAAGCCCGCCCCCAAGCTGGCCCAGTTTTCCGCCATGCTGGAGGAGCTCGCCGCCCTGTCCCGCACCATGGACCTGCCCAGCTTCTATGAGGAGGTGGTGGCTCGGACGGGCTATGCCGCCGCCCTCCAGCTGAAAAACGACATTGAGAGCCGCACCCGGCTGGAAAACGTGCGCGAGCTGCTCACTTCCATCAACGGCTACGTGGAGAACGCCGAGGGGGAGCCCTCCCTGGCGGGCTTTCTGGACGAGATCGCCCTGTACACCGACCTGGACAGCCACGACCCCGACGAGGACGCGGTAGTGATGATGACCATGCACTCCGCCAAGGGGCTGGAGTTCCCCACGGTGTTCGTGGTAGGCATGGAGGAGGGCATCTTTCCCGGCATTCGGGCAATCGGGGAAGCGGAGGAGATGGAGGAGGAGCGGCGGCTGTGCTATGTGGCCCTCACCCGGGCCAAGGAGCGGCTCTACC
Organism: uncultured Oscillospiraceae bacterium; assembly: GCA_910588105.1. Lineage (GTDB taxonomy): Bacteria > Bacillota > Clostridia > Oscillospirales > Oscillospiraceae > Enterenecus. The sequence goes on from CAJUQD010000032.1 coordinate 30,635, forward strand.
TCACCTGCGCGGGCCAGCGGATGCTCTTCGGCCGCACCAGCTCCAACCGGCCCTCCCGGTTCGCCGGGGAGATCCCGGCGGAGCTGCTGGACCAGACCGGGCGGTCCTACTTAGACCCCGCGCCCACGGCTGGGGATGGGGACGATTGGGACTTCGACCAGACCCCCCACGTATCCACCCACCGGGAGCCCTACCGCCAGGGCGGCGCCCCCCAAGGCGCCCCGGGCGGCAGGGAGCGGCGCAGCGCCTACAGCCCCCCCCGCCCACAAAAACCCGCCCCCCGGCCCGTGTTCCGCTCCGCCCTGTCCGACCCAGGCCCCGCCCTGCCCGACTACCAGAAGGGGGACATGCTGGAGCACAAGGCCTTTGGCCGGGGCATGGTGCTGTCCACCCAGAAGGTGGGGGGGGACACCCTGCTGGAGATCGCCTTCGACGGCGTGGGCACCAAGCGTCTGATGCTGAAATTCACCGCCCAGCACATGAAAAAATTGTAGAGGGGGATGACTATGCGCATCGTTATCAGCATTTTCGCAGTTCTATTCGGACTGCTGCACATCATCGCGGCGGCGGCCCAGTTCAAATCTAAAGACCCCGCCGTCGGGAGATTATCCATAAAGAAGCCAAAACCAACAACTGTGTAAGTCAGCCGAATGTGATTGAGTTGTAGGGAAATTCAACCTTTGGAGGATTCACATAATGGATAAGTGCATTTTCAATGAAAGCAATGGCCTTTGGTACGAGCTGGTGGGGGACTATTACCTGCCCTGTTTGAAACTCCCCGAAGAAGAACAGCGTCCTGTGGGTATTTGGGGCCAGCGGCGGAAACGGTATCTGCGAGAGTACAGGAAACCGTTCTACACTGCCTTACTACTCAGCGGCACGCTGGATAGCCACCTGTCGGAGATTGACGCTCAGGCAGAGATCATGTTTTCTCATCTGGTTAGACAACTGGCAAAGCACGAGAGTGTTACAGAAAAACTCAAAGCTAAAAATCAAATGGAGTGGGTAGGACGCATGAATAATATCCGTGACCGAATAAGTCCGTCAACTGTGGTTGTGGGAAAGAAACGTGTTCGGAACACGCTGCTCCAT
>CAJUQD010000033.1 GCA_910588105.1 uncultured Oscillospiraceae bacterium
CACTTTCTGGCACAGCGAGGTTTGGGAGAAAATAATCTCCTTCTTGATGATAGGTGTCGCCCATTTGCTCAAATGTGCATTTCTCCACGACATTTACCTCCAAAGTGTTGAATATCCCTGCAATTCAATCACATTCGGCTGTCTTGACAAAAGTGTTGGGGGACACTTCCTTACGAAGTGTCCCCCAAGTGCGGGATTTTTGCCTGCATCTTTTTTGTCAATGCAAGTTGGTCCGAGTGGGGAGACTCGAACTCCCGGCATCTTGCTCCCAAAGCAAGCGCGCTACCAACTGCGCTACACCCGGTTATGGATTTTCTAACTGTAGTCAAACATGTGGTCAGCGCCGGTTTTTGACCAGTTCCCGGCGAGGTGGAAAGTGCTACCAGCCCAAGCGTCCCAAAGCGTTCCGGGCTTTCCAGGGCCTGCGGCCCGAATGCGGGCCTCCTGCTCCCAAAGCAGGCGCGCTACCAACTGCGCAACACCCCGATATAACCCCTCCTTAATCTCTACCGCAGCTATAGCGGCTTCTGCCGTTAACCGGGATCCCTAAGTATTATACTTGATTTTCTTGCGCTTTGCAAGTGGTTATGCTATGATATCCGGGAAAACAAATGAGGTGAACAGCTATGCGGATGCGGAAAAAGAAAAACCTGTCTTCCCGGATGGATGCCTGTGGGGTGCTTCTAATACAAAACCCCACGGCGGAAAAGGGGCGTTGGCGTGCACACAAGCCGGATGCAGCCCTCCTGCGGCTGGAATTGGGCTGCGGCAAGGGCCGTTTCACTGCCGAGACTGCCGCCGCCCACCCGTCGGATCTATACGTAGCGGTGGAGCGGGTGCCTGACGCCATGGTCATCGCCATGGAACGCTGCCGGGACCTGGGCCTTACTAACGTGCTCTTCATTGATGGGGACGCCGTCGCCCTGGAACAGTATTTCGCCCCCGGTGAGGTAGACCTCATCTATATCAACTTTTGCGATCCCTGGCCATCGGTGAAGCACTCCCGCCGCCGCCTCACCCATGAGGGCTTCCTGCGGGGCTACCGTCGGGTGCTTCGGGAGGGCGGGCAAATTCATTTTAAGACCGACAACCGCGCCCTGTTCGACTGGTCCCTGTTCCAGTTCCCCAAGGCGGGCTTTTCCCTGTCCCAGGTGACCCGAAACCTCCACGAACACGGCATCCAGGGGGTCATGACCGACTATGAGGAAAAATTCCATGCCTTGGGCACTCCTATCAACCGCTGCGTGGGCACTATGGGGCCGCTGCCCGACGTGCCGCTGCCCGATGGCCTGGCCCGGCGCCTGCCGGACTGGGAACTTCGCCCGGTGGACGGCCCTGGAATAGACGCCGTCCTGGCCCTGCTGCAAAGCGATCCGGCCCATTTTGACCTGGAGGGCCGCCAGCCCACCGCCCAGTCCCTGCGGGACGACATGGCCCTGCTCCCGCCCCGGTGCATGCCAGAGCAGAAACGCTATCTCGCCCTGTGGCGGAACGGCATCCCCCATGCAGTGCTGGATCTGGTGGAGGGCTACCCCCGGGAGCGCACGCTGTATGTGGGATTCTTTTTCCTCTCCCCCGCCCTGCGGCGGCAGGGACTGGGCCGGGAGGTCATGGAGGCGGTGCTCCAGGCGGCGGGGGACGCAGGGATGGACAACGCCCGGCTAGCCTGCCTGCTCAACAATGCCGGGGGGCACGCTTTCTGGCGCTCCCTGGGCTTTGGCGACCTGCGCCGAGGCGAGACCATTGGCGAACACTCCAACCCCGTATGGGAAATGGAACGGCTGCTATAACAAACTGACCCGTCCAGGGCAATGCCCGGACGGGTCTATTCGCATTCAGGGTTTATCTCCGGCGGGGGTTCCAGGGCGAGCACAAACCCCGGCTCCCGTTCCGCGTCCAGCTCAAAGACTCAGCTTTCCGCAGTCAAACCAGAAAAACCCGGTGTGCTCCTCCCCGTCCTTCTCCCTGATGAATGCATAGCGAACCAGCATGGTATCCCCGTTGGGCGACCACTGGATGAACTGGCACTTCAAATCCAGCATCCCCCAGCCGCCGTCTTTCCAAGGGATGCCGTGCCGCGTCAGCTCACAGTTCCCTACCACCATGTCCAGGTAGGCGTTCAAATTTCTGGAATTGCTCTGCTGCAGATTGACCTGCGACAGTCTGGTCACACCGTCATAGCCCAGCGCCAGCACATATTTTCCGCTGTCCGGCAACCACCATAGCCCTTGATACGTGCAGTTCCCGTAGATGGCGCGTCGCTCAAGCCCACCCGCCGCCCTGTCGATCACGGACACCGCATCCCGCCAGGCCCCCCGGCCCTCCAGCTCCTTGCGGCAGTTTGTATTATCCACGATGGCCGCCCCCTTTCCACAGGGAGATGATAGCATATTTCTGCGGAGTTTGCACCAAACCGTCGGTAGAGTCGGCATAACAGAACTTCCCCCCAAGCCGTTTGGCTCAGGAGGAAGCTTTTTCCCCTTGTTTCGTTGCCGGGCAGAGGCTTTGCAAGTTCAGGCTGCATTGCTGACGGGCTGAAGTTCTCTTTACCTGCTTTTTCTTTCAAGAAAAAGCAGGTTACAGCGGCAGCAGCACCCCACACATCATCACAAAGTGGGCGATGGAGCCCAGCACAATGAACACATGGAACACCTCGTGGCACCCGAACCGGGGGTTGTCCCGCCCCGGCCATTTCAGCGCGTACAGCACACCGCCCACAGTGTACAGCACGCCGCCTGCCAGCAGCCAGCCCACGCCCTGGGCCCCGATGGCCTGCCAGAGGGGATAGAGGGCGAACACCGCCACCCAGCCCATGGCAATATAGACGGTGGACGTCACCGCCCGGGGGCAGTTGATCCAGGTGAGGCTCATCACCACCCCCGCAATGGTCAGGGCCCAGATGACCCCAAACAGCGTCCACCCCCACGCCCCCCGCAGCGCAATGAGGCACACCGGGGTATATGACCCGGCGATGAGGACGTAAATGGAGGCATGATCCAGCTTACGCAGGGCCACCCTGCCCTTCACCGTGGTGTTGACGCAGTGATACAGCGTGGATGCGGTGTACAGCGCCGTCATGGACAGCCCGTAGATGGCAAAGGACACAATCTTCCACACGTCCCCGGCCCAGGCCGCCGCCGTCACCAGCACCGCCGTGGCAAGGATGCCCAGCACAGCCCCCACCCCATGGGTGATGGCCGACCAGGGCCGCAGTCCGTCGTAGGGGTCCCTCCCCTTTTCCACGGGCCGGGCCCGGCGGCGCGGGATGCTCTCAAAGGGGTCCCGATATAATACCTGTTCCATGAAAACGCCACCTTTCTTATCTTCTAGTATAACACGAACCACCCTTTACGTCAAGTTAAAAACTATTAAATATAATTATTAAAATTATATTTACAAAAATTTACTCCTGTGCGTTCCCGTCGAAACATGGGGGATTGAATATTCGCCAAAAACGGAGTATAATATTATTTATCTATGTTGATTGACCCGCCGCGGCGGCTTTAAGGGGGAGAACCATGGAAAACTCGTTGGGCCTGTATGTGCACATCCCGTTCTGCCGGAGCAAGTGCGACTACTGCGACTTTTACTCCCTGGCCGGCCAGGACGATCGGATGAACGACTATCAGCGCGCGCTGCTCCAGCAAATTCTGGACACCGCCCCCCGTACCAAAAAGCAGACGGTGAACAGCGTCTACATCGGCGGCGGCACCCCAACCTGGTATGGGGAAAAACGCCTGTTGGAGCTGATATCCGCCCTAAAAAAGCGATTCACCCTGTCCAAGGATGTGGAATTCACCCTGGAGGCCAATCCGGACAGCGTGGACGAAAAAATGCTCCGCCGCCTACGGCGGGCAGGGGTGAACCGGCTGTCCATAGGGATGCAGTCCTCCTGCGACAAAGAGCTTGCCGCCATCCACCGCCCCCACACTTTCCGGCAGGTGGAACAGGCCGTCAAGGCCGCACGGAACGCCAAAATTAAAAACCTGAACCTGGATCTCATCTACGGCCTCCCCGGCCAAACGGAAGAAAACTGGCATGCCTCGGTAGAGGCCGCCCTGGCCCTGGAGCCGGAGCACCTATCCTGCTACGGCCTGACCGTGGAGGAGGGCACCCCCCTGGCCCGCCGGGTTGCGGAGGGCGAACCCCTCCCCAGCGACGACGACCAGGCCGGGCGCTACCTCTGGACGGTGGCGCGGCTGGCCCAGGCAGGGCTGGAGCAGTATGAGGTGTCCAACTTCTCCCGCACGGGCTACCAGTCCCGGCACAATCTGAAATATTGGATGGGCCGGCCCTATGTGGGGCTAGGCGCCGCGGCCCACTCCGACTTCGGCGGCTGCCGGTACTCCTTTGTCCGGGATCTGGAGGGCTATATCCGGGGCGTGCTGGGGGACGATAAGCTGCTGGACGACATGGACGAGATTCCCCGCCGGGAGAGGGGCAGCGAGTACCTCATGCTCCGCCTGCGCACCACCCATGGCATTGAGGAGTGGGAATACCGCCGGGAGTACTATATGAACTTCGACCCCCTGGCGGCCAAGCTGTCCGAATACGAGCAGAAGGGCTGGGCCGTCCAGACAGGCCGGCGATGGCATTTTACCCCGGAAGGCTTCCTATTATCCAACCGTCTTATTGGTGAGCTGATGGAACTCCAGGAGGTAGAGACATTAGAGGGCACACTGGAAAAAATCCGGGGCGGCCGCCTCCCCGGACGGAACCAGCAGCCGGATCATACATAAAAAGACCGCCCGCTTATTGGTTTGATAAGCGGGCGGTCTTTTTAATAAATGGCAGATCCTATTTGAGAAATGCGTAATCATGGGCCTCCCGGAGCCAACCCATTAGCTCCCCATCAATCTCCTCTTCCCCCGCCACCGTCACATGGTGGGTCCAGCGGTTGGGATAGGGCTCTGCCGCCGCCGCAATCCGGGGGGATTCCACCCGGTGGGACAGCCCAAAGGTGACCAGCAGACAATGCTCCGGCCAGCCCTTCCTCCGTCGCAGCAGCAGGGAGGCTGCGGCATACAGATGCCTGTCATAGAAGCTGATCTGGGTCTTTTGGACCTTCACCCACCCCTCTGGAAAGGCCCCGTCCAGCAGCCGGAACAGCCCGCGGTACACCGCCAGCTCCGCCGGCTTTCCCTCAAAAAAGGCCAGCACGTCCGTCTCATAATACTCTGGTGTTTTCATGGACGGCTCCCCTTACGTCTGGTTCCCTGTGTCAAACCACTTGATCTCGTTGGCCGCCAGCTCCAACCGAACGCCCTCTCCCCCGTCCGTCCAGACTGTGGTGGACTGGGGCTCGTAGGTATTGTTGACCACACAGTACTTGCCGTTGGCCACAAAGGCGTGTACCTCCACGTTCACATTGGAGGAGAACCAGCGGTGGAGCTCCCCCTCCCCGTGGGCCGCCCACAGGATGGCGCGGTAAAGCAGGCGGCTGTTTTCAAAGCTGTAGGGCAGCCCGGAGATATACACACCCCGGCCCGCGCCGTACCCGTTCACCGCCAGATGGACCTCCCGATCCCGCTGCAAGAGCACCTTGGCGCCCTCCAGGGCATATATATCCCGGCCGCCGTGGCCGAAGTCGATCTCCCCGGCGCAGTCGGCCAGGATGAAGTGGTCCGGGTTCTCCTCCCAGTTATACTTGTCGTAGCCCAAGGTCAGGCCGGTTTCCTTTTCCACCCCCAGCACGTTTGCCAACTGGAAGTAGCGCCCCTGGTACTGGTGGCCGGAGGGCTCGCCCACGCCCACCAGGCCGCCGCCGCCGTAGACAAACCGCTTCACTGCGGCGGACACGTCCGAATCCTCCCAAACCGCGCCGCCGGTGTGGGAGGTGTCTCCGCCGCCCACGTTGATGAGTACATCCACCCCATCCAGCACATGGGGGTCGGCCTTCACATCGTCAAAGCTGAGAAACCTCACGTCAAAGGGCGCGCCGGACAGGGCCTCAATTACCCCGGCGTAGGCGGTATTCTGCTTGTGGTACAGGGCGTGGTGTACCATGTGGCAGCCCCAGGACCGGGCCCGGCCCCAGGCGTTGAGCACTCCCACGGTCTTAACACAGTAAGGGATCGTCCCCTTGATATTTGCGTACAGCTCCCGGAACTCATTGCACACGCTCTCCACATAGTCCAGAAATTCGGGAAACCGGCAGGCCAGCTTCAGATAGCCGCCGTAGCCGATGCGGTCGATGGGCTTGCGAAGGATAGCCCGCCGGGCGGTAACCCAGTTTTCCTTGGCTTCCCGCACCGGGTCGCCCCCTTCGTGGAAGGTATCTGGGAAGAAATAGGGCAGGAACCGGCCCTCGGTGTACTTCACACCGGGTATGTCGGAGATGAGGCGCAGGGTAGCCCCGTTGCCCACGCTGCCTACCACCGCGTCCAGCCCAATGGTTTTGAACTCGTCCATGTAGGGCTCGGTGCCGATGAAATGGTCGCCCAGGAACATCATAGCCTCCCGGCCCAGCTCGTGGGTGATGTCCACCATTTCCCGGGCCAATGCGGCCACCTCCCGGCGCTGGAAGGCCATGAAGTCCTTGTATTCCCTGGACGGAATACGGTACTGGTTGTTGTAGTACCCCTGGTCGATGATGAACTCGGGACGGAAGCGGTAGCCCACCTCTTGTTCAAAACGCTCCAGGATATAGGGGGAGACGGAGGCGGAATAGCCGTACCAGTCCACATATTTCTCCCGCTTCAGCTCGTCAAAGATGAGCGTAAACTGGTGGAAGAAGGTGGTATAGCGGATCACGTCCACATGGGGGTGGTCCGCGATAAAGTTCCGCAGCCGCTCCATGGTGAATTTGCGGGTCTTGGGCTGGCGCACATCGAAGGTGATCTGGTGTTCAAAGCCGGTCCAGCCGTTGGTGACGGCGTTGTACATGTGCACCGGATCCCAAATCAGGTAGGCCAGGAAGCTCACCGTGTAGTCGTGGAAGTCCACCGGCGCGCCAATGACCACGCAGTCCGTTTCTCCGTCATACCGCCATGCCTCCGCCGGGAGGGGCTCCCCCGTGGTGCGGTCCACCACTTCCCACCAGCGCTTGATGTCGTCCCGCGTATTCACCTGCAAGAGCTCACGGGAAATCCCCTTCATCAGCGGGATGGACAGCGGCCCGCCCACGGCGGTGTAAAACCCGGTGGCAATATAGCACTGCTGCACCTCGTCGGGATTGGCCTTCGCCCAGGCGTTATCCTTCCGGGTGGTGTAATAGGTGGAGTAGACCTTGGCGTCCACCCCTTTCAAAGCCTCTGGGTAGTCGGTGCCGTCGCAGTCCCGGATGGCGTCCGCCCCCCAGCGGTTCAAAAGCTCCAATGTTTCGGGCACCACGTCCACGTCGGTGGGGATGGTGACCCGGCCGAAATGCTGTTTATCCATGCTTGAAATTCCTCTCAGCGGGATTTTTTGCCCCGCTCTTCCGCGAAGCGCGTGTTGTACAAATACAGCGTCGCCAGCAGCAGGGCCACGCCCACCAGCATAATGCCCAGCCCCTTGAGCTGGCCGGTCATTCTCCAGCCGGCCACCAGCAGTGCGATGCCCGCAATGAAGGTGGCAATCATCAGGACCATGCGCAGTTCGCGGTGTTCTTTCCAAAACTTCATATCCGCACCTTATCCTTTCAGGCCACCCACGGTCATGCCCTGGGTGAGCTTTTTCTGCACGCACATGTAGAGGATCAGGGTTGGCAGCATCACCAGAACCAGGCCGGCGTACATCCGGCCGAATTCCGCTTTCGCCTGCGCGCCCTGCATCAGGTTGAGCAGACCCACGGGGAGGGTTTTCGAGCCAGTAGAACTGCTCATCAGCGTCATGGAGATGATGTACTCATTCCAGAAGGACAGGAAGTTGAACAGGATGATGGTGATGATGGAGGGCTGGGCCATGGGGAAGATTACCTTCACCATGGTGGTGCCGTAGCCCGCGCCATCTATGTACGCCGCCTCCTCAAAGTCGTGGGGCAGGGTGGCAAAGTAGCCGGACAGCAGGTAGATGGTGAAAGGCAGGGCGGTGGAGGCGTACACCACCGCCAGCACAAACAGGTTGTTCAGCAGGAAGGGGCTGCCGATGACCTTCTTGAGCCACATATCGCCGTCCTTCAGCATCAGGAAAATGGGCACTACGATATAGTTCACGTTGATGAACAGTCCCGCCATAAAGCAAACGTTGAGCACCTTGCTCCCACGGAACTGGAACCTGGACAGGCAGTAGGCCGCAGGCAGGGCCACCACCAGCAGAATACCCAGGGCCAAAGCGGTGACGGTGACGGAGTTGAGCATGTACTCCCCCATCTGGGCCGCGGTCCAGGCGTCCACAAAGTTCTGCCAGTAGAATGTGGCGGGGAGAGTCCAGGGGTTGCCGTAAAACTCGCTGTTCTGCTTGACGCTGGCCAGGAACACCCAGGCCACCGGCACAATGATGACCACAGCCAGGGCGATGAGCACCACATAGATGAATACCTTGTAAATTACATCTGTGGAGCCGCGTTTTTTCTGTTTTTCCATGTCGCCGCCTCCTTACATCTGGAGTACGTCCCGCTTGGTAAACTTGTTCACCAGCGCGGACAGGGCAAAAGAGAACAGGAAGATGACCACACCGGCGGCCATGGAATAACCGTACAGCCCCGCATCTTTCTGGTTGTACATGAAGCTCAGGCCCACGTCAAGCATGCCGGGGGCCACCATGGACTTGATAAAGAGGAAAGCCATATTGATGGTGGAGATGATGAAAAAGGTCAGTGTGGTGCGGATGTTGGTCCAGATCAGGGGCAGGGTGATCTCAAAAAACTGGTCCAGCCGCCCCGCGCCGTCCAGCCCGGCGCTCTCGTAGAGGTCGACGGGCACTGCCGACATGGACGCCATGTACATCACCATGTAGTAGCCTATGGCCTGCCAAACCATGGCGATAATCACACTGACCACGATCATGGGCTGGTCCTTCCACAAGATCATGATGTTCCGCCCGGAGAGCATGGAGAAAACGCTGTTCAGCATTCCGTTTTCCGGTTTGTAAACGGCGGAGAAAATGCCGGCGATGACCACGATGGACAGGATGTTGGGGATGTAGAAGATGATACGGAAGAAATTCTGCCCCTTGAGCTTCTCCCGGGTGAGGATGGCGGCAAACACGATGGCGAAGAAGAAGGTAATCAAGGTGACCACAACAATGAGCAGGATGGTATTCTGCATGGAGGTGATGAATTTCGCGTCATTAAACAGGATTTTGAAGTTGCCCAGCCCCACAAAGGTCTCGGTGGGGGAGTAGGCGCCCCGCTCGAACAGGGACATGCGGAATACGTTCAGCGTGGGCACAATCATAAAGACGGTGAACAGCAGGGCTGCGGGGACCACGCACAGGGCGATAAACCGGCTGCGTCCTTTGCTTCGGAGCATAGCGATCTCCTTTCTCAAAGCAGAAATGTGGCGGGCGGCGGCGAGCAGATCCTGCTCGCCGCCGCCTGCTTTAAGGGCTTATGCTTTTCTGTATAGGGATTTTGTCTATCAGCCCACCAGGTTCGCACGGTACTGGTCGTTGGCGGACTTGATGCCGTCGATCCAGGCATCCTTGGTGGAGGGGTCGCTGACCAGGGTGTTCACGGGATCGAAGTACACTTCCATGATGCTGCCCAGGCCGGCCACGGACTTGGTAGTGGCAAAGCCGCCCATAGCGGCGTCGGCGCCGTTGTCATAGATGGAGTAGAACATCTTGTTGTCGCCGTCCAGCTTGCCGGTGATGCCCTCGATGGGCTGCACCGCGCCGCCCTTCAGGAAGATCTCAGCGGCCTTGTCGCTGTACATGAAGGCCACGAACTGCTTGCCGCCGTCCACGTTCTCAGCGCCTTGGGGAACCCAAATCTGCTCGATCCAGCAGAAGCTGGAGCCGTTTCCGCCGGACTTGGCGGCGGGCAGGGCAGTCATGCCCCAGGTAAAGCCGTCAACACGGGGGGAGTCGGCCATCTCGCCCACGATCCAGGTGCCGTTGGGCATAAACAGGGCCTTGTCGTCCAGCACCAGCTGCTGGTTCATCTTGAAATCGTTGTTGTTGGCCTGGGCGGGGGTGACGGGGTTGGTGTAGGAGGCAAGCTTGGCCACGATCTCCAGGCACTGCTTGCCCTCCTCGGTGTCCCAGATGCCTTCCTCATAGGAGGTGGCCTTGTTGAAGAAGTCGGGGCCGAAGGAGCGCATCAGGGCATAGAAGAACGCGTCAAAGTAACCGGCGGTGGGGTAGGTGAAGAGGTACTGGCCCTCGGGGAGCTGGTCGGCCAGGGCCCACATCTCGTCCCAGGTGGCGGGGACGGTCCAGCCGTTCTTGGCGAACAGGTCGGCATTATAGAACAGGCCGCAGGGGCTGTAGAACATGGGGGCCAGATAAGTCTTGCCGTCGCCGTAGGGATTGGTGAGGGTGGTGTCGGTAAAGCCGCCCAGCAGCTTGTCGGAGACCTTCTTGTCCTCGCCGGGAACGTTCATGGACAGCACATCGGTGATATCGGCGATGAGCTTATCCTTGATGAACTGCTCGGTCAGGCCGTCCGGGCGGCCGGTGGCGCACAGCACGGCGTCGGGATAGTCGCCGCCCTGCATGGACGGGCCGATGACGGCCTCCAGATTCTTCTCCAGCACCAGCTCCACCTTGGCGCCGGTCTCCTCCTCAAAGGCGGCGCACACCTCGGCCCACATCTCGGGATAGGCGTCGATGTAGCCTGAGGACAGGGCGGCGACCTTAACGGTCTGGCCTTCCATGGGCTTGCCCGCAGGCTCGTTGGCGGGCTCGGACTGGGCGGGGTCAGGGGCCTTGGTGGGATCGGGCTCCTTGCTGGCCTCGCCGCCGGGGTTGCTGCTGCAGCCGGCAAGCATACCCAGCACCATGACGGCGGCCAAGAGAACGCTCAGGATCTTTTTCATTTCATTTCCTCCATTTCCAAATATGTATTCGGATGCGGCGGGGAGACTTCCCCGCTCCTTACACATTATAAGGTAAACGCTCTGCCGCCATATAACAATCCGATTGTTGCTTCAGTTTTTAGCTTTCTTGTCTTTTTTGCATATTGTCAAAATAGGAAATGTCATCCGTCCTCTTTTTGTCAAATTTGATAGTTTTGCTCCCTGCCTTTTTCCCTCTAAAATTAGAGCCAGCTATTTTTCTCCATCTCTCCCAAAATTTATTGTGGAGAGTTGCACAAAAACAAAAAAGAAGCTATAATGAGTTTTGACAGCCACAGTCCGCATTTGTGAAATATTGTGCCAGTCGGGAGGGATTGCCATGAGTACCCATCAATACATCCTGGCAGAGCCGGATCGTGCCCCAGCCTGGGGCACGATCCGCAGCCGTCCCCGGCTGCGCTATGTGACCTGCACCCGCTACAGCCGGGAGTGGACCTCCCAGCTCCACTCCCACACCTGTGGGGAGCTGTTTTTCATCACCGGCGGCCACGGCGACTTCCAGATCCGCCAGGACCGCTTTCCCGTGGCCGTCAATGACCTGGTGGTGGTCAACGCGGGCATTCCCCATACCGAGACCAGCCAGGACGGCAGCCCTATGGAATATGTGGTATTGGGGGTGGAGGGGCTGGAGACCAGCGCCGACGCCAGCGGCTGCGTCCTTATCCGCTTGTTCGCGGAGGAGGCCGTATCCGGCTGTCTGCGCACCCTGGTCCAGGAGACTCGGGAACCCCGGGCCGGGTGCGACGCAATCTGCCAGCACCTGCTGGAAGTCATTTTGCTGCGTCTGGCCCGCAGGGATGACTTTACCCTGTCCGACGCGGCCCCCGCCGGGCCCAGATCCAGCCGGGAGTGCGGCCTGGTTCGGCGCTACATCGACAACCACTTTAAGGAAAACCTCACACTGGAACAGCTGGCCGGGCTGGTGCACATCAATAAATACTATCTCTCTCACGCCTTCCGAAAAGAGTTCAACACCTCGCCCATCAGCTACCTCATCTCCCGCCGCATCCAGGAAAGCCGCTTCCTCCTGGCAGAGACCGACCACTCCCTGTCCCAGATCGCCCAAATCCTGGGCTTTTCCTCCCTGAGCTACTTCTCCCAATGCTTCCGCCGCCAGGAGGGCATGAGCCCTATGGAATATCGCAGGCAGCGGCGCTCCGGCGGCGGGTAACCCCCCATTGCGGCAATAATATACAAATGAAACGCAAAAATCCCATTCCCATCCGGCCCCGGTTGGGGTATAATATCTGCAATCACCGGGAAGCCCCTTCCAAAATGGCGGGCGCCCCACCCCGGCGGGCAAATACGAAATTATAAAGGAGCGCGTGGTCTTATGTCTATTCTGGTTTGCGGCGGCGCCGGCTACATCGGCAGCCACACCTGTGTGGAACTTCTCAACGCGGGGTATGACATCGTGGTGGCGGACAACCTTTATAACTCCTGCGAGGAGGCCCTGGTCCGGGTAGAGAAGATCACCGGCAAAAAGGTGCCTTTTGTCAAGACGGAGCTGTGCCACGAGGACGAGGTGGAGGCCCTGTTCGCCCAGCACCCCGGCATCGAAGCGGTGATCCACTTCGCCGGGCTCAAAGCGGTAGGCGAGAGCGTATCCAAGCCCCTGGAGTATTACTCCAACAACCTCATCAGCACCCTGTACCTGCTGAGTGCCATGCGCCGCCACGGCGTGAAGAACTTTGTGTTCTCCTCCTCCGCCACGGTGTACGGCGACCCGGCCACCGTCCCCATCCGCGAAGACTTCCCCACCGGCGGCACCACCAATCCCTACGGCACCTCCAAGCTCTTCCAGGAAAAAATTCTCATGGACATCTGCGCCGCCGACCCCGAGCTGAATGTGGCGCTGCTGCGCTACTTCAACCCCATCGGCGCCCACGAATCCGGCCTGATGGGGGAGGACCCCAACGGCATCCCCAACAACTTGGTGCCCTACATTGCCAAGGTGTCGGTGGGCCAGCTGGAAAAGCTCCACGTGTTCGGCAACGACTACCCCACCCCCGACGGCACTGGCGTGCGGGACTATATCCATGTGGTGGATCTGGCAAAGGGCCACGTGGCCGCGCTGAAGAAGCTGGATACCAAATGCGGGCTGTTCGTGTGCAATCTGGGTACCGGCAAGGGCTACAGCGTGCTGGACGTGCTCCACGCCTATGAGAAGGCCTGCGGCAAAACCCTGCCCTACGCCATTGAGCCCCGCCGCCCCGGCGACATCGCCGTATGCTACGCCGACCCGGCCAAGGCCAGGGACGAGCTGGGCTGGGAGGCCCAGCTGGGCATTGAGGAGATGTGCGCCTCCTCTTACAAGTGGCAGTCCGGCAACCCCAACGGCTATAAGAGTTAAAAAACAGGCGGGCCATCCGCCGGGAGGAGACAATATGAGCATGGTACAGGCAGAGCAGACCCTTCAGCAAGTGTTGGCGGCCTACGACTTCGGCGGGGAGGTTGAAACCGTAGAGCGCTTTGGCGAGGGCCATATCAACGACACCTTCCGCATAGAGGCCCGGAGGCCGGACGGAAGCCTGGGACGGTCCATTCTCCAGCGCGTCAGCCCCGTGGCCTTCAAGGAACCGAACAAGCTGATGGAGAACATCGTCAACGTCACCGAGCACCTGAGCCGGGAGATCAAGCGGCTGGGCGGCGACCCCACCCGGGAAACCCTGTCCGTCCTGCGCACCCGGGACGGCGCCGCCAGCGTCACCGACAGCGCGGGCGGCGTGTGGCGCGCCTTCCCCTTTGTGGAGGGCACTGTGTGCTACCAATCCGCCGAAACGCCGGAGCTGTTCGCCGCCTCCGGGCGGGCCTTCGGCCGCTTCCAGCGGCTGCTGCGGGACTACCCTGCCCACACCCTTCACGAGACCATCCCCCGCTTCCATGACACGGAAAACCGCCTCCAAAATCTGAAAAACGCCGTGACCGCCGATTCCCTGGGCCGGGTCAGGCAGTGCGGCGCAGAAATTGATTTCATGATGGCTCGGGAAGCAGACTGCTCCGCCGCCCTCAGCGCCCTGCGGGAGGGCCTCCTCCCCCTGCGGGTAACCCACAACGACACCAAGCTGAACAACGTCCTCATGGACGAAAAGACGGGGGAAGCCCTGTGCGTCATCGACCTTGACACAGTGATGCCCGGTCTGTCCATCAACGACTTCGGCGATTCCATCCGTTTCGGCGCCAACCACAGCGCCGAGGATGAGCCCGACCTGTCCAAGGTGAACCTGGATGTGGGTCTGTTTGAGACCTATACCGCCGCCTTCCTGTCGGAGGCGGGGGACGCCCTTACTGAAGTGGAGATCCGCTATCTCCCCTGGGGTGCCAAGCTCATGACCCTGGAGTGCGGAATCCGCTTCCTCACCGACTATCTGGAGGGGGACGTCTACTTCCACACCACCCGCCCGGGCCAGAACCTGGACCGCACCCGCACCCAGTGCAAGCTGGTGGCGGATATGGAGAAACACTGGGGCGAGCTCAACGCCATCGTGGAGCGGTACATCTCCAAGTAGCAGCACTAAAAAGAGCGGGCCGGTAGCTGCCGGTCCGCTCTTTTCCTTTTTCTTACCGGATCCCACCCATCATCTGGTGGGAGTCCTTCAGCTTGAAGCGCTTGGTCTCGTCCTCCAGCACGTGAACCTGCTCAAACAGCTCGGAGCTCACCGCAGCGGATTCCTCGCTGCTGGCGGAGTTGGTCTGCACCACCGAGGAAATCTGGCCGATCCCCTCGGACACCTGGGCCAGGGATCCGGCCTCCTCCTTGATGGCCTCCGCGATGGTGGCGATGGCGTCGTTGGACTGCACCACCAGCTCCTGGGTCCTTTTTAAGGAGTCGGACACCTCGCCCACGATCTGGGTGCCCCGCTGGGTGGCCTGGATGGAATTCTCGATGAGATCCTTGGTGGCCTTGGCCGCCTCGTCCGACTTGGAGGCCAGGTTGCGCACCTCGTCGGCAACCACTGCAAAACCTTTGCCGGCGGTGCCTGCCCGGGCGGCCTCTACCGCAGCGTTCAGCGCCAGGATGTTGGTCTGGAACGCGATATTCTCAATGGTGGCGATGATCTTTCCGATCTGCTCGGAGGCGTCGGCGATGTCCGCCATGGCGGACACCATCTGCTCCATCTGGCCGCTGCTTACATTCACCTGCTCACTGGTGAGCCGGGCGCTCTCCTGCGCCCCGGCGGCAGTCTGGGCGTTGCGGTCTGCGCTCTTGGACAGGTCATCCACCGTGGCGTACAGCTCCTGCACCGCGCTGGCCTGCTCCGTGGCCCCCTGGGCCAGGGCCTGGGCCCCGCTGGACAGCTGCTCGGCATGGCTGCTCACCCGCTGCTCCGCCTGGACCACGTTGCCCATGGCGTCGGACACCGCCGCGGTAAACCGATCCAGCGCCGTCTCAATGGACTGGAAGTCGCCGATGTACTGGGTGGAGGTGGCCACGTCGAAATTGCCCTGGGCCAGCTCGCCCATGATCCGATCGATATCGTTCACATACTCGTGAATACGGCCCATGGACTGCTCCAAAGTCTCTACCAGCTGGCCAAGCTCGTTTTTGGAGCTGTAGCCCACTTCCAGCGTCAGGTTCCCATCCTGAAGGGGACGGACCTTGTCCGTGATGAGCAGCATCGGCTTGATCACCCGGGTGAGCACATAATACACCAGGCTGATCATGCAGATCAGGTTGATGACCAGGCACACACTGGTAATCAGGTGCATCTGTGTCACAGTGGCGCTCATGCTCTCGTTGTACTCAGTACTCAGTTCCTGGCCCCGGGTCACCACCTCGTCCAGCAGGCCCACCAGGGTGGTGAGGTTGGACTGGATGGTCTGCTGATAATACTGCTGCGCCTGGGCCCGGCTGTTGGCGTACATATCCAGCGCGGTCCCTGCGGAGGCGTGAAGCTCCTTGTGCAGCGGCTCGATCTGCCCGCGCAGGGCATCGATGGCGTCATCATGCAGGCTCATCTCGCTGTACAGCCACTTGCCCAGCACACAGCCGGTGTGGTCCAGGCTGCCGGTGAACTCCGTCCCGGCGTACAGCGCGTTGCTCAGGTTGGCCGACCATTTGTAGTGGGCCACCTCCGCCCGCTGGATGCTGTCCAGCATGGCGTTGGCCTGGATGCTCTTGTCCTGGGTGCCCTCAATGCGCAGAATGTTCACCGTGGTCACCACGCTGAACAATGTCACCGCCACAATGGCGCAGATAATGCGGATGCTGACCGACCTCTTGATACTCTTTCCCATGGCATAGATCCTCCTTCATTAATTTTGCCGCAGAACACACAACTGTGCCCCGGCGGGAGGCGGAACTCATACTAAACCTATTATATCGGAGAATCCTTCCGATTGCAACAGGCAGTATGCGCTTTCCGCCGCAGGAAAAATATTCCTGCCCAGCCCCATTTCTCCCATACATGCCACAACCCGCCGGGATTTCCTGGCGAGCTGCGCATTTTCCGTCATTTTCAGGTTCTCGATTTGCTAGAACATGAGTACCTCCTGCCCCGGCTTTTCAGCGGGACTGACGGCGGCGGCGTACAGCACCGGGCCGTTCTCTCCCTCATAGGCCTTGTGGGGCTCCATGCGCACCACCCCGGTGACATCCGCCCAGGCGCGGTTCTCGAAGGCGCGGAACCCCTCCCCCTTGGCCACCAGCCCCAGAAAGGTGATGTCGTTCTCACAGCAGGTCATGGCGAACCGTCCCACAATGGTGTCCTCCGGGTACTGGGGCAGATGGCACACCACCACCTTGGCGTGGATGGCCTTGCCGTTGTACCGCTCCGGGTGTTCCATCGCGTCCACGTACCAGATGCCGAAGTCACCGTCGGGGATCTCGATGATGTCCTGATCCAGATCAAAGGGGCACACCGTATCGTCGGCGTAATCCTCGCTGGTTCCATCAGTGTTCTCCAGATAGATGCTGGCCCGGCGGTTGACCATTTTCAAATTGCGCTGGCGAAGAGAAGCCCTCAGGGCCTCGTCGCACCGATTGAACACGATCATGTCCGCGTTGATGAGCTTTTCCATCATGATCTGGCCCAGATTTTTGGCGTAGGTATCGAAGGTGCCCGCCTCCACCATGGTCATGACCTGGTAGAGCACCCAGTTGTCCGGCAGCGCCTCCTGGTACAGCCGCGCCAGGGACCACATGCCGTTGAACTCAATCAAAACCTGCTTGGGGCGATGTTTTTTCTCCAGCTGTCTGAGATAGGCAGGGGTCAGCTCCCCCTCCTCCCCTACATTGACCACGGTAACGTTTTTCAGCGCCTTGGGGTTGTACTCCTCCTCCCCCTCCTCACAGCACAGCAACAGTGTGCGGTCCTGGATGGCGAAGCCGTCGCGCAGTATGCCGTTGATGAAGGTGGTCTTACCGCCGTCCAGAAAGCCGGCGAACAGGTATACAGGGATATCCATAGATGGTACGCCCCTTTACAGGCCAAACAGACCGGCCAGCCTGTCCCCGTCCAGCCCCGCGCCGATCACACACAGCCGCCCGGTGTAATCTGCCGGGCCGGTGCGCACCTCGTGTTCCTCGGGCACGTAGTCGAAGTGGAGCCAGCTGCCGTCCCCCGCAGGGACGATGCCCTTGGCCCGCAGGATGGCGCCGCACTCGCCCAAATCCAGCTGGGCCAGAATGCGCTCCAGCTCTTCCCGGGCAAAGGGCTTGACGGTCTCCCTGCCCCAGCTGGCAAACACTTCGTCCGCATGGTGGTGTTCGTGGTGGTCATGACAGCCGCAGGCACATCCCTCCCCGTGGTCATGGTCGCGATTGTGCCCGCTGGGGCCATGGTGGTGCTCGTGTTCCTCATGGTCATGATGGCAGTGCCCGCCGTGACCATGATGTTCCCCGCCATGGCAGCATTGGTGGTCATGCCCCTCATCATCGTGATCGTGACAGTGTCCGTGTCCGTGGTGGCGCTCCCCGTGGCAGCCCCCGTCCTCCCCGTGGTCATGGCCGCAGTGGTCGCCGTGGTCGTGGTGATGGTGGGCGTGGGCCTCCTCCCCGGCGGCGTGATCCACCCGGATGCGCGCCAAAAGCTCCTCCTCCAGGGAGGTCTTTTCGATGGCGGACAGGATGGTCTTGCCGTGCAGCTGGTCCCAAGGGGTGGTGAGGATGACCGCCGCGGGGTTCTTTTCCCGCAGCAGGGCCACCGCCCCCTCCAGCTTGTCCTGGGTCAGGTTCTGGGTGCGGGAGAGGAGGATCGTCCCCGCGTGCTCCACCTGGTTGTTGTAGAACTCGCCGAAATTCTTCATATACACCTTCACCTTGGACGCGTCCGCCACGGTGACAAAGGAGTTGAGTTTCAGCGCCGGATCCTCCCCCGCGGCCTTCTCCACCGCCGCCACCACGTCGGACAGCTTGCCCACCCCGGAGGGTTCGATGAGGATGCGGTCAGGGTGGAATCGCTCCTCCACCTCGTGGAGGGCCTTGCCGAAGTCCCCCACCAGGGAGCAGCAGATGCAGCCGGAGGACATCTCGGAAATCTCAATGCCGGCGTCCTTCAGGAAGCCGCCGTCCACGCTGATCTCGCCAAACTCGTTCTCAATAAGCACCAGCTTTTCGCCCTGGTACGCCTCCGCAAGCAGCTTTTTGATGAGGGTGGTCTTACCCGCCCCCAGAAACCCGGACACAATGTCGATTTTTGCCATTGGAAAATCATTTCCTTTACTTAGAATTTCTCCCTATTTTAACCCCGGCCGAAGGGAAAGTCAAGGCCCCTCCCATGTGGGAAGGGCCCTTCTTATGCTCAATCAGCGCTTCCTTAAATCAGCGCTTTCTTATGACGGGGTTAGGGCTTGTTTGAAAATTGGCAATATGCCCAGCGGCGGGGAATTTTTTCGCCGGGCAAGGCGATTTGCGCAGAAGTATTTCCTGCTTTCTACAGAAGGGAAGAAGTGGTGCAGCCTTTCAACTGCACCACTTCTTCAAGATAAAAGTACTTCCTCGTGAAGCCCCTGCACATGTGGGCTTTTGTGGGTTATTTTGTCGAGTTCAGGATGCGAACGCGCTGTTATACAAATCAATGCAGTCGTCCAGCACCTCTTCCACGTGGATCAGGCCGCCCAGGTATTCCCTTCCCGGGTCGTCGATGGGATTGCCGCTTTCCACCTGGCGGATCATCCAATCAATGGCGGACGCCATGCGGTCCATCTGGGTACCGTAATGATACGCATGGTCGGCGCTCATAGACTCCTCCATCAACTGGTCGTTGTCCCCGGCGGCAGCCTTATATGCCTCGATGGTGTCCAGCAGCTCCTGGTATAGCGGCCGGATAGGCTCCAGGTTCAGCTCCTCAATGTTGTAGTCGGAGATTTCCTGGCTGTAGCACTCGGCGGTGATTTTTTTGACTACTGTAATAGAATGGCTGAAGCCGTAAATCAGCAGGCGGCCGTCCTCCTGCATCTGTTTCTCCTCCGCCTCCACCCGTTCGATGCTCAGCTCCTCCAAGGCGTCCATGTACGCATAGGCCAGATCTTCAAATGTGGCCGCATTGGCCTGGATGGCCTTATGGTACTCCTTGGGCCCGGCGTATTGGTCGGCGGCATAGTCGTAATCGTGGTAGATGTCGGAGAAGGCGTCCATCAGCGCGCGCAGCGGTTCAATGATCTCCAGCGTCAGGTTGTCCAGCGTCTCAAAGGCCGGCTCCAGCGACGCCACATATGAGGCGTCCTCCAGCAGGTCGGTGTTATAGGGGGAAATATCATATTTATAGGTGTACTCACTGTCGGAGCGCAGGGCAAATTCGTCCGCATACTCCACCACCTCATAGTAGCTGTACATGGTGTCCAGCACATCCACGATCTTGTTGTTCAGCTCCACGTAGATGTTATACTTTACCTTGTCCACCATCTCCGGGTCCAGCGACTCCTCCGGCTCGTCCTGGGCCGGGGTGGGCTCCTGAGTGGGTTCGACACTGGCCGGGGCCCCGCCCTTGTCCGTGTTTTCCGCCCCCGGGTCGGAGGGGGAGCATCCGGCGGACACCGACAGCAACAGGGCCAACAGCAGGGCAAGGAGCGTCTCTTTCTTTTTCATAGATTTTTCCTCCCAATTCTTAATTTTCTCAGGCGGCAAACACAGATATTTCCCTGTCCGCCGGAGTTCCAATACATTATTTCAATTCGGCTGTTACAGGAAAAAGATAAGGGGCGGTGGACCAATTGCCGGCTGCGGGTTCCCGTCCCCATCGCATCCAGGCCTGACAGCCATGACGCAAAACTTTCTTCACCCATCCATTTCATGTCGCAGCGGCCAGCTGCGGGGACTGAAAAATTGGGGGTTTACAAATAAAGACGATTATGGTATAGTGTCGAAAGTTTGGGCATATTCCAAAAATATGACATAGGGGGAGTACACATGGGTAAGCAGGACAAGCGTCAGGCGCTCACGCTGGCGGAGAAAATGGGAATCTCGTTGATTTGCGGTCTTGCGGCCGGGGCGCTGCTATTGTTTTTACGGGAATCCCTGATGGGGTCGGGCAAAGAGGCAGTTTGGAATACCGTCAACAGCCTTTTCTTCCAGGACATCACCGCGCAGGGGGCGGAAAAGGCCCTCGGTATTTTCTATTTGATCGGCCAGCTGTTCATCCGTTCCCTCCAGCTCATCATCGTACCCATGGTATTTACCTCCATTACTTTGGCGATTGGACAGATTTCAGACACCAGAACGTTGGGGCGCATTTCCGCCAAAACCCTGATCTGGTTCTTGATCTGTTCTTTTTTTGCGCTGGCGCTGGCCTGCTGCACCGGCAGCGTGCTGTATAACGCGGGCCTCTTTGCCGCCCACGTGGAGGGGCTGGCGGGCAATGCCGGTTCCACCGGCGCCAACCCCATGAATGTGGTCTTGAACATCGTTCCCGCCAACATTATCACGGCCTTCGGCAGCAATACGTCGGTGCTGGCTGTGGTATTCCTGGCCGTTTGCCTGGGCCTGTCCATGAACGCCCTGGGCGGGGAAAAGACCGCCACCCTGCGCAAGCTGGTCCAGGAGCTCAACGATGTGGTGGTGGTGTTCCTTAACTATGTGGTCAACAAGTTCGGCCCCTTCGCCATCTTTGTGCTGCTGGTGCGCACCTTTGCCACCTACGGCATCAACCACCTGCGGCCCGCATTCGCCTACGTGGTGGCCGCGGTGGCGCTGCTGCTGCTCTACCTCGTCGTAGGCTATCCGCTGATCGTGGCTGTGGGGGCCCGGAAAAATCCCATCACCTTTCTGAAAAAAATCAGCAAGGTGGCGGTGTTCGGCTTCTCCACCTCCTCCAGCGCCGCCGCCCTGCCCCTCAACTATAAGACCTGCACCGAGGATCTGGGGGTGGATGAAACCATCGCCTCCTTCGTCCTGCCCCTGGGCATGACCATCAACATGAACGGCACCGCTATTATGCAGGTCATCGCCACCGTGTTTATCGCGGGCTGCGCCGGGTACTCCCTGAGCCTGTCCCAGCTTATCGTCATCGCTGTGCTTGCCCTCATCGCCTCCGCGGGCACCCCTGCGGCGCCGGGGGCCGGGGCCATCGTGCTCTTCACCATCCTGTCCGGGGTGGGGTTTGTCAACGAGGGGGCGCTGCTGGCCTACTCCCTCATCCTAGCCATCAACCGGCCCATTGAGATGCTGGTGACCGCCTTGAACGTCGTGGGCGACGCGGTAACCAGCATCTGCGTGGCCAAGAGCGAGGGCCTTCTGGACGGCGAAAGGTACGACAGGAAATAAAAAAATCATATTTGGAGGTGCCCTATGGGCAAGGATGTCATCATTGCGCTGGATCTGGACAGCCGGAGCAAGGCGCTGAACTTTTTGGACGGCTTTTCATCTGAGAAGCCCTTTGTGAAAATCGGCATGGAGCTCTACTTCGCCGAGGGTCCCGCCATTGTCCGGGAGATCAAATCCCGGGGCCACAAAATTTTTCTGGATCTGAAGCTCCACGATATCCCCAATACCGTGAAACGCTCTATGGCCCGTCTGGCCGGGCTGGACGTGGATATGGTGAACCTCCATGCCGCCGGGGGCGCGGCCATGATGGAGGCGGCCCTGGAGGGCCTCGCCCGGCCCGGCAGTTCCCGCCCCCTGCTCATCGCTGTCACCCAGCTCACCTCCATCAGCCAGGAGCGGATGGAACGGGAGCTTCTCATTGACAGGCCCCTGGAGCAGGTGGTGATGCACTACGCCAAAAACGCCGCCGGCGCGGGGCTGGACGGCGTGGTCTGCTCCCCCCTGGAGGCGGGTAAGGTCCACGAGGGCTGCGGCGGCAGCTTTCTCACCGTCACCCCCGGCGTGCGCTTTGCCGACGGGGAGATGGGGGATCAGGCCAGGGTCACCACCCCGGCCCGGGCCCGGGAGCTGGGCAGCGACTACATTGTGGTGGGCAGGCCCATCCTCCAGGCCGCCGACCCTGTGGCCGCCTACCGCCGGTGCGTGGCGGAATTTACGGGCTGATGCGCGAAAACACAAAAGGAGAGGTGACAGGCATGAACACCCCGGATACCATTGCCAAAAAAATTGCCCAGGACTTGCTGGATATACGCGCGGTATTCTTCCGCCCGGAGGAACCCTTCCTCTGGGCCAGCGGCATCAAGAGCCCCGTGTACTGCGACAACCGCCTGACCCTCACCGCCCCCCAGGTGCGGGACGATGTGGAGCGGGCCATGGCTGAGACCATCCGCCGGGAATACCCTGGGGCGGAGGTTCTGATGGGCACCGCCACCGCCGGGATTGCCCATGCCGCCATCACCGCCCACCTGCTGGGCCTGCCCATGGGCTATGTCCGCGCCGGGCAGAAGGATCATGGCCGCCAAAACCAGATTGAGGGACGGCTGGAAAAGGGCCGGAAGGTGGTGGTGGTGGAGGACCTGATCTCCACCGGCGGCAGCGTGATTGAAGTGGTGGAGGCCCTTCGGGCCGCGGGGGCGGAGGTGCTGGGCGTCGTCAGCATCTTTACCTATGGCATGAAAAAAGGGCTGGACCGGCTGGCCGCGGCCCGCGTGCGCAATGTGAGCCTCACCGATTTCGACACCATCGCCCGGACGGCGGCGGAAGCGGGCTACATCGCCCCCCGGGACATCGCCCGCCTCATCGCTTTCCGGGACAACCCCTCGGACGAAAGCTGGATTGTAAGACCCGGCGCCCCAGAGGCATGAGGCGCCATGTTTGGACGGAGAAAAAAGCGGCGGGCCCCGCCTTACGATAAGGAGGGAAAGGTTCCCGTCATCCGCTCCAGCATCTGCACCGGGGAGCAGGTGGCCGGCTTCAAGGAGCTTGCCGGAGGCAGGTTTGAGGAACTGATGCTGATCCGGGACAGCCGCGACCTGGAGGAATTCATGCGGCTTTACCAAGTGGAGGAGCGCGAAATCAGCCGGGAGTGGTAAGCGCGCCCATACCAGACCCATCCGCAGAACAGATCCCGGAGCCCTGCTCCGGGATCTGTTTTTTACGCGCGCTCAAGCAGGGGCTTTTTCAGCCGCCAGTTGGTCGATGCACAGGGCGAAGCAATCCTGTTTCACACTGAACAGCAGACCATACTGGGGAGCGTGTTCGCTGAATTCCTGATTATACTCCCATTCCTCCAGGAAGCGCTCCTCCTCCATCTCATAGGCCTCCGGATCATGCTCAAAGCAGGCCGCGGCCCGCTGGATCAAATTCTGGGCCAGCTCCCGGATGGCAAAGCGCGCCGCCTCGTCCATGGAGTGGAACTCCATGCCGAACATCATCCCGGCCGCCCGCAGCATGGGCGCTTCGCCGATAACCAGGACAAACCTTGTTTTCTGGCCCGGCCGGGTGTGGCAGGTCATTTCATAATACTGGGCGTCCCGGATCATGTCTTCGGTGGAAAACCGGCCCACAAACCGAACCTCCTGTCCCAAAATTTCCTGCAGCGGCTCAATAATAACCGCCCGGATCAGGGACAGCTCATCGTCCGCCTGCGGAGGCGTGAACGCTCCGGCGGCTTTGCCGGTGATGGCCCGGTCCTCAATCAAAATGTGCCCGGTGAGCCAGCCGACGCACGCACCGATGAAGTGCTGTACCGCTTTGGTGGAAAAATCGGTGGCGTAGAGCTCCCGCTCCAGGGCGGGCAGCGTCTCCCGCCGCATTCTGTCGTGGTGCCGCTTGTGGGCCGGATAGCCGGGGTAGCCAATCTGCCGCATATAGGCCTCCTCTTCGGCGAAGTGCTTCAGGGCATAGGCCTTGAAATATTTGATACCCTCCACGCAGGCAAATTTGCTCTCATGGCGCTCCACATAGAGTTCCATGATCTTGTCCACGATGGCAAACAGCCTTTTGTGGGCCTGGTCCACAATATCCACACCGATGTCAAACCGTTCCTGCCATTGTAACTGCCGCATACCATTTCCTTCCTTTTTCTGGGTATAGGATTCAGGCGGGATAAAACGTTTTTCAAGTCAAGTCCATAAAACAGCCATGGCCCCAGATGTGCCGGGCGGGAGCTTGTCTGGTGTGCCTTGGGCCTCCCGCGGCCCGGCGATATCCGCAGGCTGGTATATCCTATGCCAGCCTGCGAAAGGGGTTCTGGGCTGCCGCACACCCTTCCCGGTAAAAAAGCGCCGGGAGCGCCGATTGTGATTGACAGGATCGCTCTGGCATATTAAAATGAAGTCCCACATAATTTCTTGATTAACATAATGTGGGAGCGATCAGTAAGGAGTGGCAAACATGAAAGCAGCTAGACGATTGGTCTCCGGGGTGCTCAGCCTGATTATGGTGTGCTCCCTCAGCCTGGCGGGCGTACCCGCAGCAAGCGCGGCGGACGCCCCGGCGGCCACCGGCTCTATCGGGCTCACCCTTCGGTTCGACCTGCCCCAGACGCCGGACAGCGCCGCTGGGCGGGGCATCCGGCTCCGTGTGACCGGCGGTGGAAAGGATATCACTGTCCCCCTGCCGGGCGGCACCCAGGCCGTCCCAGTCCAGGTGAAAAATGTGGACGGTGCGCCTCTGGCAGGCGAGGGGAGGGTGGGCTATTATACGCTGGAACTCACCGGCCTGCCCGCTGCCCAGAGCTACCAGGTGGAGCTCACCGGGACGGGTTACAAGCCCTTCTCCCAGGCCGTTGCCCTGGACAGGTATTCCAAGCACCTGATTGTGGGCACCGGGGACGGCACCTTCGCCCTGGGCGACGTGAATGGGGACGGAAAGGTTGACAATGCGGACCTGACCGCTATGGACGCCGCTCTGGGCGGCAGCGCGCCCTCCTTCGATCTGGATGGGGATGGCCGGGTGGACATTACCGACCTGGCCTATGTCAGCCGTAACGTGGGACGTACTGGCGAGGCCCTGGTAAAGGAGACCGCCGCCATCGTCTCTCCCCAGGTGGACGCCGCCAATATCACGGGGAACCCCGCCGACCTGTTCCGGGAGGACGGGACCGTCACCCTGAAGCGGGAGGCAGACGCGCAGGCGATCTCCCTGCCCATCAGCTTTGGCGGACAAACGGTGGAGATGAGCGAGATCCAGGTCACCTGTCCCGACGGCAGCGGCGCCGTCCAAAAGGGGGAGGCGCTGGCGGAGCTGGCCGACGGCACCACTCTCACCGTCCCCTTCGACGCCACCCTCCCCCAGGGAGTACATGCCGTTGGCCCCTCTGCGGAGGAGCGGGTGGTCACCATCGACCTGGGCGGCAAGGTAGCCGTGAAGAAGGTCACCATCACCGTCACCGCTACCCAGGACAACGCGGACTTTGCCGTGGTGCGAAAGATTGAGTTCTTGAAAGACATTGTACCCGAAAACCCCAAAAACGACCAGGTGCAAAACCTCACCGCCACCCCCGGCAGCGGGCAGGTGACTCTGGAGTGGACCGCTGTGCGCAACGTCACCGGTTATGTCATCGACTACGGCACCGGCGGCAGTCTGGATCGGCAGATGTCCGCCAATTCCACCCGGGCCACAGTCACAGGGCTGGAGAACCTGAAAACCTACCAGTTTCAGGTCACGGCCGTCAACGGCGATTGGAAGGGCGCGCCCTCCGAGGTAGTATCCGCCACGCCAGAGCCGGGCAACGTCCCCGGTGCGCCCTCCAACATCTCCGTGACCGCCGCCGACCAGTCTCTGCGGCTGAGCTGGGGCAAGACCAAGGACGCGTCCTACTACCAGGTCTTCTACCGCACGCCGGGCCAGGGGGACTTCACCCAGTATGGCGGCAACCTGTCCGGCACCTCCGCCTTTATCACCGGCCTGACCAACGGCGTGACCTATCAGGTGGCGGTGAAGGCGGGCAACAGCAGGGGCACGGGCCCCTACTCCGCCACCGCTTCGGGCACCCCCCAGCGTGAGGAGCTGGCCATGCCCGAATTGCCCCAGGAGGACCGCATTGACAATGGACTGGTCGAGACGGTGGTCATGACCGATCCAAGCAACGTAGACCGAACGCTCTGTCCCGGCTTTGCCGTGGGGCAGGTGGTGGACGGCGACGCGGCCACCTACTGGGTTGCCCGGAGCTGGAGCCTGAACAGCCACTTCACCTATACCTTCCGCCAGCCCCAGGACATGAACTATGTCATCCTGGTGCCTTACCTGGCCGGAAACCACAAGTATGCCCTGCGCTCCTACACCGTGACCGCCAAGGACGGCCAGGGGGAGACCCTGCTCAGCGAAACGCTTTATTACGCCCCTTCCATGGACGCCCAGAAGGGCTATCTGGTGCTGCCCTTCGCCCCGGTAAAGGGCGTCAAGTCCCTGTCCGTCTCCCTTAACGAGCGGGAGGGCAACGGCTGCCGGGTGAGCATCTCCGAGATGGCCTTCTATAAGAGCGACAGT
The DNA here is from genome assembly GCA_910588105.1 of uncultured Oscillospiraceae bacterium. GTDB lineage: Bacteria > Bacillota > Clostridia > Oscillospirales > Oscillospiraceae > Enterenecus. The sequence continues at coordinate 26,695 of CAJUQD010000033.1, forward strand.
CTGGCCGACGATATCGCCGCGCTGTTTGCCGACGGATCCTTCACTTCCCTCAAGCCTGGCGTGACCGGGGAGCAGATCGCCGCCCTTTCCGCCCGACTGGAGGCCAAGGCCGACTTCTATCTGGACCTGGCCCGGCTGCGGGACGAGCTGGAGCTGGCCCGGGCGCTGCTGGCGGGCGACACCGCCGCTCTGGGCGTGGTGAAAAATGATTTCCAGGGCCGCGCCTCCTCCAAGGATGCCTCCGGGCAGAGCGCCAGCTCCCTCCAGCCCCTGGGCGTGACCGCCCGGACGGGGGCCACAGTGGCCGTCTATGCCCAGCTGCCCGGCGATGCGCCGGTCTATGTGATCCCCACCCAGTATTTCGGAGAGTCGGGCATCTGGCAGGGAACGGCCATCCGGCTGGAAAATGGCCGCAACTACATCACCGTGCCCAAAATCGGATCCCTGGACGCAGAGCGGGGCGGCCCGCTGTACCTGACCTACGCCGGGAACAACCCTGGGGCCGTCAAGCTCCAGCTCCGGGTGGACTCCAACTCCTTCGCCATGCCCGTGCTGGAGCTGTCTGGGTGGTACGGCATGGACGAGGCAGGGCGCAAAAACACCATCCGCGCCTATGTGGCCCAGCTGGACGCCTATGTGGGGGCGCTGAAGTCCGCCGCTCCCCAGACCGACATCCGCAACGCCACCGAGATCTCCACCCCCAGTGTGCTGCTGTCCATCCCCGCCTCCCAGGCGCTGGCCGGGCTGAAGGGCACAAACCGGGGCGTTGAGGAAATGGTAGACGCCATGTACCAAAACGTGCTGGCCTGGGAGGATGTGTTGTTCGTGGCCAACAAGGTCCAGGGCATCATTCCCTCGGATCAAAGTGCCGCAGGTTATAAATATCCCATGACCACCCGCCAGAATATCCGCTACATGCGTATGTTTGCCGGAGCCTTCATGTACGCCGCCGGCAACCATGTGGGCGTGGGCTGGGGCTCCACCACCGGGCTGGTATGTGGCAGGCCTGTATCCGTTACCGGCCAGAATGCTGCCAACGGCCTGTTCGGCTGGGGCATCGCCCACGAGATCGGCCACAACATGGATAAGCTGGGCAAGGCCGAGATCACCAACAACATCTATGCCTTGGCCGTCCAGGCCTACGACGGTTCCTCCATGGCCCTGCCCACCCGCCTGACCAAGAGCAATATCTGGGCCGCCGTTTACGACAAAACCAGCGCCGGGCGGCCCGGCTCCGCCGGAAATGTCTTTGTCCAGCTTGCCATGTACTGGCAGCTCCATCTGGCCTACGACAGCGCGGATCAGCCGCTGAAGTTCTTCAACCAATTCTTCACCAACTGGAAGTCTGGGGAATACGGCGGCTATCCCTACGATGAGCGGGTGGCCCTCATCGCCGCCAAGACCGCTAACCGGGACCTGACCGAATTTTTCACCCGCTGGGGCCTGGCGCTCAGCGACGGTGTGAAGCAGACCCTGGCCAGCTATCCCAAAGAGGGCCGGGCCATCTGGTATCTCAACGACAACTCCTATGCCTCTCGTCTGGCCGGTGAGTCCGGCTTTGGGGGCGCTGTCACCGTGTCCGCCGCCACAAACAAAAACGAGGCGGTGCTGACCATCTCGGGCGGGGATTCTTCTGTCCTGGGCTATGAAGTCCTTCGGAACGGCACGCCCATCGCCTTTACAACGGGAAATACCTACACCGACAACCTGGGCCCGGCCAATAACCTGACCTATACCTACAGCGTCATCCCTGTGGACAAGCTGGGCAATATGGGCGGCGAGGCCAAGGCGGGAGAGGTGCGCGTGGCCTGGGACACCGCCATCGACGCCAGCCTATACACCACCGACCAGCAGGGCGATACCGTCACCGCCACCCTGGCCAGGACCGCCTCTGTCACCGGCGTAAAGATTGCCGGAGAAAACCTGACCGGGCACTATACGGTGCAGGTGCAGACCACCGGCGGCTGGATTACAGTCCGGGAGGGCGAGCTGTCCGGCAATGAGACCATAACCTACTTCACCAAGCCGGGGGCGGACCCCGCAAAGGACTCCCGTATCTGGACCTACGACGTGACGGCGGTGCGGGTCACCGGGCTTTCCGGGGCGGCCCAGGTCACCCTGCTGGACTATCCCGGCGACCGGGTGGACTTCTATCCCGGCGCCGCTGTGGGCAGGCTCCAGGCGGAATACCGCTATGGCGACAAGCCGGACGAGGTGATCCCCGCGGGTACGCTGGTGGTGCTGGGCACCTACCGGGGCGACCCGGCCTACAACACCGTGGAGGTGGAGGTGCGCTACAGCACTGAGCAGGAGGCCGCCGAGCCCGGCAATGGGACGGACGCGGACAAGGGGTATGTGGAGCGGCCCATGAACGGCTATTCCCTCCTCTTCGCCGAGGTGCCCCAGGGCGGCAAGGTGAGCGACACCAGCGACGGATTCTGGCTCTTTGTGCCCGACTTGGAGGCGGAAAAGGCCCTGAACGCCCAGACCGGGGTGTCGCAGGATCTCAACATTGAGACCGGCGCCCTTGAGGGGGGCGGCAATCCTATCCAGATCCGGGCGGTATTCTACCGCACCGACAACCCCGGCAGCACGGATACAAAGCGGTTGACCAGCCAGACCCTGTGGATCGGCTTCCCCGACTATGACAGCCTGCCCGAGATTGTCCTGACGGGCACGGGCATCCAATAAGGAGGACCATGCCCATGAAACGCATCCTTTCCAAGCTCCTTGCCGTGGCGCTGGCCGCCGCCCTGCTGGTCTGTCCGGCGGCGGCCGCCGCCGCTCCCTGGCTCCAGCTGAACGGCCAGTCCGTCAGCATCCAGGGTCTGTCCGAACCCTATACTGCGCTTCAGATCACCTTGAATCTGAACCAGGAGGCTGCGGGGAGCTTTCAGTTTGCCCCGGCCCTGTCCAGCGGGGATATCCACACCGCGTATACCGTAAACGGAAACAGTGTGACCCTCTATATCTCCTCCAAGTCCACGCTGGGCCAGGGCAGCGCCCTGTCCTTGGGTTCCCTTATAGGCCAGGCCTCAGTGGAATCCGTTTCCAACCTGAAGCTGGTCAACGTAGGCTCCAACGATACCAGCCAGACTGCGTCCGCCAGCTTGGAGATCAGGAACGGCTCGACCCCAGGGGGAGGTTTTAATCCCGGACCAAGCTGGGGCGGGGGAGACGGCGTTACCCGCTATCCGGTTCAGGCGGCCCCCGGCACCTCCGGCGGCTCTGTGCAGTTTGGCACCACCCATGCCGCCCCGGGGGAGACCGTCAGCTTCACCACTACCCCCAATCCCGGCTATATCCTCAACTCGCTGGCGGTCACTGACAGCACAGGCCGCGGGGTGGCTGTATCCGGCCTGGGGGGCGGCAAATGGTCCTTCGTCATGCCCGCCAGCGCCGTCACCATTTCTGTAGCTTTCACCCCTGCCCAGCCCGCCTTCCTCCCCTTCCGGGACGTGGCCCAGGGCGAGTGGTTCCGGGATGCCGTGTCCTATGTCTACACCGCCCGGCTGATGAACGGTACGAGTCCCGACCTGTTTTCCCCCTGGGAAACCACCACCCGGGGTATGATCGTCACCATCCTTTACCGCTATGATGGCTCCCCGGCGGCGGGGATGACCAGCTTCCCGGATGTGCCGCCGGGTGAGTACTACGCCGCCCCTGTGTCCTGGGCCGCTGCCAGCGGGGTGGTAAAGGGCTATGAGACCGGCCTGTTCGAGCCGCAAAACCCCATCACCAGGGAGCAGATGGCGGCCATCCTTTACCGCTATGCCCAGCAAAAGGGGTTGGATGTGAGCGGCAGGGCCGACTTGTCCGTCTACGCGGACGCAGGCCAGGTCAGCCCCTATGCCAAGGATGCCATGGCCTGGGCTGTCCATACCCAGCTCATTACCGGGGTGGACAGCCGGACCCTCCAGCCAGGTGGCTCCGCCGTCCGCGCCCAAGTGGCCACCATTCTGATGCGGTTCTGCCAATATGCACAAGCCCATTGACTGCTCCACACATAAATCGATCCCCGGATATCGGCTTCAGGTATCCGGGGATCCTTTCGTTTAGGCTGATCCGCACCTTGCCACGGGATTCGATGGTTTTGCCTGCGCCTTTTCGTAAGCGTCAATCTTTCCGGCGTCTTGCACAGCCCAGAGTTAAGGTAGAGAATACAATAAAGCCTGATAAAGTGCCATGTACTCTCGAATAGTACATGGCACTGCTTGTAGCGGGGTAGGATTTTGGAGGAGGGAGATAGAATGGAGTAGGGTAAGCGTCAAATTAGCCAGCCCCAAAGAGAACCGCAGCGCTGAAGTGAATCAGCGCTGCGGTTCAAAAGAATCATGTAGTTGCGCAAAACTCAGGCGCATTAGCCGGGAGCAGCGGCACAGCCCAACCCTCCACGGTACGATTCAGCATTGGAGCAGTTTTCAAAACCCAGGTCAGATAGCATAATCTCCTTGTGGACGATGCCCGGCTTATGCGTGTAGTCGTGGGTCAGGCCATCCCACTCGTTTGTCAGCCGTTCGCCACTTCGATAGGCGGCAGCAGCAACAGCCCCCGGCAGGGCGCACGGCACCGGACACGATGTATAAGTGCGCCGTTCTCCGAACGGACTATCCCTCGTCCCTGGCGTTCTGCGCTTTTTCCGCCGCCTCCGTTGCTCCCGGTAGACTGTCAGCGCCAGTGATAAAATGAAAGAAAACGCCGAGGAAAAAATGTAGTTTT
>CAJUQD010000034.1 GCA_910588105.1 uncultured Oscillospiraceae bacterium
GATCTATGGCAAAATAAACGTGCTCTTTCATAGCGGCTCACCCCCTTCCCATCGTGCCACAGGCTGGCCTTATTATACACCAGGAAAAGCGAATTGTCCATATGTTCGATTAAAATTGGGTGGACCCCCTCCACCTATCCGCCTGCGCCCCGGCATGGTACAATGGACTTGTATTTCAGGGCGGAGTAAGTTAGGGCGGAGTAAGCGAGGGAGGAACGGCGTGGAAAGGGGTGAAGTCTGCCCTCCGCCGGACCGAAACGGCCTGGAAGAACAAAATACCAAGGACGAGAAGACTGTGAGTTGCCCCGTGGGGCGGTTCACGGTCCTTTTTTGTCCCCAAACACGAGAGGAGAAAAGATTATGAGTGAGCCCAACAACAGCGGATTCCCCTTTACCGAGATGACCGGCGACGGCCTGGACATCGCCTCCATCTTTGGCGGCGCGTCCGGCGGCACCACCCCCAGCAGCGTGAACCCCTTCGAGGCAGCGTTGGCCCAGCAGGCCCCGCCCGCCGCGCCCACTGCGCAGGCGCAGCCCCAGACGGCCGCGCCCCAGCCCGCGCCCCAGGCGGCCCCGCAGCCCGCGGCGCCCGTGTTCCAGACTGTCCAACCCGTGCCGCCCGCCCCGGCCCCCGCGCCGGTTCCCGCGGCGCAGCCCGTAACCCCGGCCCCGCAGCCCCCGCTGGATATCGACCCCCTGGCCGCCGCCATGGCGCAGCAGGAGGCAAAAGCCGAGCAGAAGGCGGCCAAGTCCCTGTTCGAGAAGGCCCCTGTGTTCTGCTACGGCAGCGCCAAAGAGGACATCGCTGACCCCGGCATGACTTTCGAGGAGCTTCGCATCGCCAAGGCGGAGGACTTCCCCGAGCTGGGCGAGGGCAAGAAGGTGTCCTGGACGGTGGAGTACGGCAAGACGGTGAAGGCCATCACCGACCCCAAAGGCACTACCATCGCCTCCGTAAAGTCGGAGATCGAGCTGTCCAAGGCGTTCCTGGACAACCTCAAGAAGGCCAAGGACAAGAACCCGGACTGCCTGGTGAAGCCCAAGGTCACCGCCCAGAGCAAGGGCATCGCTGCCTACAAAGGGGTGTTCCCCACGCTGGAGGAGGCCCGGGCGTCGGACAAGACCATCTGCGCCATCCCCTGTGCGGACGGCAGGGTATACGAGCTGCGGAAAAGCGAGCTGGGCGAGTTCATTGCCCCCAAGGAAAACGTGATCGACCTCCCTTCGGTTGTGGCCGGGTTTACCCCGGCCCTTCCGCTGGTGCCCATGGAGCTGCTGGCCCAGATCATCTCCTTCTTCCGCTGCTGCATGAGCGGCCCCGAGGAATTTGAGGCGCTGGCCCACATCTTCTGGGACAGGGAGGAGGAGAAATTTGTGGCGCACATCCCGAAACAGCGGGTGACCAAAGCCCACATCGACGCCGACCTGACCCAGGATGACCTGCCGGAGGACCGCTACCTGCACTACATCGACATACACAGCCACAACAGCATGGAGGCCAAATTCTCCCGTGTGGACGATGAGGATGAGCGGGCCACCCGGATCTACATTGTGGTGGGGCGGCTGGACAAGTTCTTCCCGGATATCACCGTGCGGATGTCCTGCGGCGGCACTTACCTGACCCTGCCCCCCGGTTGCGTGCTGGAGAGTTTCGGCGCGGTGTTCCCCAGAGAGTGGCGCACCCAGGTGACGCTGTTGCGGAGGGAGGCCCTGCCGGTACTGCGTCCGATGGCGGAAGCGCCGGCGGAGAAGCCGTGGGAGGATCGCCAATGAAGTTCTCCATGACCCGCCCGGTGAAGATCGTCATGCTGGGCGCGGGCGGCACCGGCGGGCACATCGCGCCCCACCTGTACCGGCTACTGTACTCCCTGAAGCGTCCGGTGCGGTTCATCCTCTGCGACGGCGACGTGGTGGAGGAGAAGAACCTGGTGCGGCAGAACTTCACCCCCGCCGACCAGGGGGAGAACAAGGCCAGGGTGCTGGCGGAGCGGTATTCCGCCGTGTTCGGCCTGGAGACGGAATATGTGCCCTCCTTCGTGGAGGATGAGGAGCAGCTTCGGACGCTGCTGACGCCCGAATACCATTTGATGCGGCTGCCCGGCCATGCCTACGGCGTGCGGGAGCCGGAGCAGGTCATCCTCATCGGCGCGGTGGACAACAACAAGTCCCGGCAGCTGTGCCACCGGGTGTTCTACCAGGCCAAGGAGCTGATCTACATCGACAGCGGCAACGGCGAGTTCACCGGCCAGGTGGTATGCGGCGTGCGCCGGGGCGGCAAGACCTACTACCCGCCCATCGGCATGGTCTACCCGGATGTGCTGGTGGAGACGGACAAGTTCCCCACGGAATTATCCTGCGCCGAGGCGTCGGTGTCGGCCCCCCAGAGCATGGCGGCCAACATCACGGCGGCCACGATAGTGGTGGACATGATCTACAACATTCTGGCCACGGGCAGCAGCACAGTGCGGAAGGTGACCTTTTCCACCCAGTCTGTCAACGTGCGGCCCGAGCTGCAAAAAACGAACAGGAGGAAGAAAGCGGCATGAGAGCAACCGTAGACGCGAAGGCCTTTGTCCAGGCGCTGGATCGGGTGAGCGGGATCATCCGCAAATCGTCCATCCCCGTCCTGAACGCTGTGCTGGTTCGGTTTGAGGCAGGGCGCTGTACCCTGACCGCCACCAACATAGAAACCTACCTGTCCGCAACACTGCCCGCCCAGGGGGATGCGTTCGCCTTTTTGCTGGACCGCCCCCGGGAGACCGCCCGGGCCTTCCGGCAGTTTGAGGGCGAGCTGACCCTGGAGCAGACGGAGAAGGGCGAGGGTGACCGGCGGCGGATCACGCTGGCGCTGTCCTGCGGCCCCCGGGCCGCGGAGCTGCACCCGTTCCTGCCCGAGGATTTTCCCAGGGATCCGAAGTGGGAGCCCCAGGAGGAGTTTACCGCCAACGCCGCAAGGCTGTACGCCCGGGTGGAACGGGTGAAATATGCCGTGGGCCTGCCGGAAAAAAACGATGCCCGCCCCTGCCGGAGCAAGGTGCAGTTCAGCGGAGCAAACGTTTATGCCGTGGACGGATACCGCATGGCCTGGGACACGGACCCGGAGCTGGAGGCGCCCCGGCCCTTTATGGCGGCCCCAGACGCGCTGGAGCATTTAAAGCTGTTCGGGGATCAGGCGGTCTCCGTCCAGCTGGGGGAGCGGTTCGCCAGGGTGACCGACGGCATGACGTCGCTGCTGTTCCGCCTGCCCGAGGGGGAGCTGCTAAACATAGACTGCGCCATCCCGGACAAATTCAAGGCGGAGTTCCAGGCGTCCCCCAAGGAGTTCCTGTCCGAGCTGAAGTACCTGAAGCAATCCCTGCGGGGGAACCGTGCCCATGTGGTGCGCTTCCGCGGCGGTAATCTGCTGGCCGAGAGCCTGGGGGAGCGGTACGCCACAAAGGTCTCCGCCGACGGGTGCGGGGACGTGGAGTTCGGATTCAACCTGGACTACGTGGCGGACGCCATGGAGCAGTTTAAAAAGGAGCCGTCTGTCGCCGTGAAGGTCAGCGCCGGCTCCCTGGGGCCCATCATCATTGAGACGGAGGGGCGAAATGACCGCGCCCTGGTGATGCCTTACGATCTGAAGAAGGCTGGCATGGCGGCGTAACGTAAAAAAGGAGGAAACCATGGATTTCAAGGAATTTAACAGGCTCTACCGCAAGGATACCATTTCATTTTTGATTGCCCTGAACCTGTACCTGGGCTACGGAAGCACCGTGCTCAGGGCGGGCTCCAAGGAGGATCTTTCCGGCGCCGCGGCCCTGGAGATTTCCAACCTGTTCGCGGAGGAAAAGCGTGACCGCATCATCGAAACGGCCCGGACAATGGCCGAAATGGAACCCGATGAGCTGATCCCGTATCTTACCCAGTGCGGCATCCGCGCCGGGGCCAGCAGCTCGGACGAGCCCGGTATCTGCCCGGTGTGCGGCGGCAGGATCAAGTACGACCACCAGGGTTCCTCGGAGTGGAACTTCATCCTGACCTGGCACTGCCTGGACTGCCAGGCCACCGGCGAGGAAAACCATCACCTGGTATTTGACGCCCACTACAACCTGCACGAGAAGAACGGGGACCCCATTCCCCGGCGATATCAGAAATAGGAGGAGAATGCAATATGAAAACCGTTTACATCCCCAAGGGAATGGAAGTGTCCCACATGAGCCTCACCACCGAACACCTGGTGGTGGACGGCAGCCTGACCATCACCGGCGAGCTGAGCGCCAAGACCATCGGCGGCCGGGGCTTTGTGGAGGCAGGAATCGTCTCCGCCGATGGTATCCGGGTGGACGATTTGACAGCCGTCAGCGTTATCTGCCAGCGGCTGTGCGCCAAGCGGGCGGAGGCGTCCCAGATCTTCGCGTCGGAGGGCGTCGATGTGTCCTGTTTCCTGGGCGCGGAACGGGTGGTGACGCCCAGGCTGGCCGTGGCCCTCAGCGACATCGACGAGGTGACGGCGGATGAGACCATCCACCTGCCGCCGAAAAAGCGTGGCCTGCTCCGCTTCTGGCTGGCGTCCGCCCTGCGCTCGCTGTGGGTGCGGCTCACCGCGCCCGATGAGGGCGAGGTGGTGGACGCCGAGTACGAGGTCAAGGGGCCCGCGCCTGTGGTGCGTCTGAGTACGGAGAAGAAGAATAACCCCGCGGCGTAGCTACGGGTGAACCAGGGACAGGGGGCGGACGCTTCCTGTCCCTCATTACATCGAGGAGGTCAAGAAAATGTCCCACAAATCACAGGAAAAGAATATGCGTAAGCTGGCCGAACTGCTGTCCCAGGACCTGGGCTACATCTGGGGCGAGAAGGAGAGCGGCCCCAACGGCGCGAAAAAGCAGTTTCTGAACACGGGTAGGGTGTTCCTCCGGGCGCTGGCCAAAGACCTGGGCCTGATGGACGCCAAGGTGGATTCCAACGCCGGCGGCATCGGCGTGTCCGGGGACTGCACCCTCATGGGGATGTGGCACACCAACGGGCTGTACGTCACCCTCTCCCAGTTCTGCTCCGACCGGGACAGTGTGCTGCTCTACCGCACCATCCGTCACAGCAAGGACTACACCGGCGGGCGCAACCTGTACCTCACCCGCCGGGATCTGGCGGAGATGAGCTACCCCGACCTGCTGTTCCTGCTGGCGGCCCTGCGGGAGGAGAACATCCATGAGCGGGCAGCCTGACGCCGCACCCCAGGCCGAACCGCGCAGCTATGCCCTGGAGGGGCTGCGGGGACTTCAAAGCGAAGTCCCCCAGCTCACCCGGGCTATGGTGCTGTGCCGGGCCAGGGTGGAGCAGCACCGGAATACCGACCTTGCCGCCGCTCGGGACGATTACAATGAGCTGCAAAGCGCCCGGAAGCGGCTGGCCGACGCCCTGGGCAACGCCCAGCTTTTGCTGCTGGAGGCGGAGGAGTACCAGCTTGCCGCCAATGCGGGACTGCTGAAGGACGGCCTGCTGGGCTTTGACCTGCTGAGCAATGTCTACCGCCCGGTGTACGATGCGCTGACCGGCTTTGCCGCCCAGCTCCCGGTGGACGGAACCACCAACGCCCAAGTGGTGGGGCGGCTGATGAACAACATCAAGCTGGGCTACTACCCCACCGACCCGGACAATGTCGCGCTGATTTTGAAGGGCGTCCAGTTCCCGGAGGGGGTCACCACGAATTTGCTGGACCCCTGCTGCGGCTGCGGGAAGGCCCTGCGGCAGATCGCGGACGGGAACAACTGCTTCACCTACGGCGTGGAGCTGGACAGTTCCCGGGCGGATGAGGCCCAGACCCGGCTCCACCGGGTAGGCTTCGGCAGCTTCTTCTACAGCCAGGTCAGCGCCAACGCCTTCCACCTGCTGTTCCTCAACCCGCCCTACCTGTCCGTCCTCAACGAGAGCGGCGGCAGGGCCCGGCATGAGAAGCGGTTTCTGATCGAGAGCCTGGGCGCGCTGGCCCTGGGCGGCCTGCTGGCGTATGTCATCCCGTACTACCGGCTCACCCCGGACATCTGCCGGGTGCTGTCGGACAATTTTGAAAATCTGGGCCTGTGGCGGTTTACCGACGCCGAGTTCAAAAAGTTCAAGCAGGTGGCCGTACTGGGCACCCGGAAAAAACGGGACGAAGCTCCCCAGAATACCCAATGGCTGGAGTGGTTCGCCGCCCATCCCGGCTCCATCCCCAGCCTCACGGAGCTGCCCGAGGGGCGTTATGCCCTCCCGGCCAAGCCCCTGGAGGTGAAGACCTTCCGGGGGGAGAAGTTCAACGAGAAGGAGCTGGAGCGGCAACTGAGCGGCTCAGACAGCTTCCAGCGGATGATGGCCCGCAGCGAGCTGGACAGCGGGGTGAAGCGCCCGCCGCTGCCCCTGTCCATCAGCCAGATCGGGCTGATCGGCGGCTCCGGCATGATCAACGGGCTCATCCAGTGCGATACGCCCCATGTCATCAAGGGCCGGGTGGTGAAGGTGACCCGGAACGAGGTGGAGAAACGGTTCGACGCCAAGGGCCGGTATGACGGCGCCGAGCTCCACGAGACGATTACCAACAAAATGATATTCAACATCTTGACGCCCAACGGCTTCAAGGCGTTGACGTAAAGGAGGATTCTTTATGAGTGTTATTGCGGTAAATCCCCGGTTCAGTCCGGGCAGGCTGATGATCACCCGCAACGCCAAGGACACGCTGCCCCGCGTGGAGATAAACGCCGCCATCAACCGGCACCTGCACGGGGACTGGGGCGACGTGGACGAATCGGACCGCTCGGCTACCACCGTCCTGCTCCCCACTGACTACTGAGGGGTGGATATCGTGAAAGTGGATTTAGAGCTGATGGTCATGCGGCTGATCCTGGAACAGGAAGGGACTGCTTTTCCCCCCGCTAACTGCAGCGAATACTTGATTGACCATGTATTCCTTCCGCTTTTGCGGGGTGAATCCGTGCCGTTCGCTGCCATCGACTACACCGCCTTTGACGAGGACGATATCTGGGCGCTGTGGGAATACAACGAGACCGTATACCGGATCGCCCAGGCCCTGGGACGGGCGGCGGAGCGCATAGGAACCATCGCGCCCGTGGCTCGGCCCGTCCGTCAGTATTGCTGAGGTGCGCCATGGAAATGTTAGACGAATCTGTTTTTTATAACCTGCGTACAGCCAAGCGTCTGGCGGACGGCGGTTTTCTGGAGCCGTTTCTCAAACGGTGCGGCGGCTATGCGCTGGATCAGGAGGACTTCTACGAGCTTGCCTGGGACGCGGTCGCGTGCGTTTTTCCTGGCGTTACAGGGTACTGGAATCAGGAAAATGAGGTGGACACCCTTGTTATTTTTGACCCCCTGGTGGATGAACTCTGCCGCCTGCTTGCCCAGCATGAAATATCGTGCGGCGTAACGCCGGGGGAGAGCGATTTGCGGCGCGAGGCCGTTGCCGACATCACGCGTGCGTTTGACCTGGATGACTATATGGATGGCTACTATGTTTACGACTATGATTTCCGCGTCTATGACACGGGGCATGGTCGAAAACGGCTGGTGATGCTGTCCGGGGTGGAGTTTTGCGGGCTTCGGCAGGTGCCCGGAGCCCTAGCGGACGTCCATAACGCCCTGGAGGGCCAGGTTCGGCGGCTGCGCCGCGAACTGGGCATCGAACAGCCGGCGGTGGCTGATGCAAACGAAAAGGAGGCAGCTTAATTGGAACGCGATGGCGATATTGTCCTGCGTATCTCCCCGGAGCGCCTGGAAATCGTGCTGGAACAGCAAAAGGAGGGCGGTGTGACCGCCCGAAAAAACATTTCGCCGGAGGCCCTGGCCGGCTGCATTTTGGGCAGCCGGTACGATGAGGAGGCCCGGTCTACCGGGCTGCTGCCCGAGGGGTGCATCGCGGCGGTGATGGAAGATGTGAACACGACTTATTTCATCCGCTGCCCGGATCTGTACGCCGATATCAGCTACTACGGCACGGAATACCTCCACTTTCCCATTCCCCGGCTGGTGTTTGGTTTTCAGTACCTGGGCAAAGAGGGCAAAGTGGGCAGCTGCAGGCTGTGCGTGGTGAAGGATGGGCGGCTGACGGCGGATACGCCCACATACCACTATCCATTTTCCAATGTGAGCTGCGGGGACGGACATATCTGTACTGGAAACAACGCTCTGCCCGCTTATTCGGACCCATTAAGGCTCCACACACTGATGGGGTACATCCTGCGGCTGCCCAACAACAACGATCACTTTTTGTCAGCGCATAACCGGCCCCATCTCGGCTACCGGGATTTGCTGGAGTTGATGAAGGACAAGACACCCGGCTTCTACTATTCTGATGTTTTGGTAGAGGACGGCAAAACACTGAAAACCTTTTTAAACGGGAGGTAAGAACATGGGACAAAAAGACCCGAGACAGATCCAGGCCGAGCTTGCCATGCCCTTCGCGCCGGAGGATCTGGAATGGCGGCTGCAAAAGGTGGTGGAGGCCAGGGAACTGGGTATTGCGGTGCCCTACGTCACCAACCGGGCCATCATGTCCCGGCTGGACGATGTGGTGGGGCCGGAGAACTGGTACAACGACTTCAAGCCCTGGCACGGCGCGGGCGGAAAGGATGCCCAGCTGTGCGGCATCTCCATCCGGTTTGGGGATGGTTGGATCACCAAATGGGACGGCGCTGAGGATTCCGACATCGAGCCCGTGAAGGGCGGCCTGTCCGACAGCATGAAGCGGGCCGCCGTCCAGTGGGGCATCGGCCGGGTGCTGTATAACATGGACGTGGTATTCGTGGACGTGGAGAAGCGGGGCAAGACCTGGTATATCAAGAAGGACCAGCAGGAGCGTTTGGACTATGCCTACCTCAAGGTGCTGGGCAAGCTGGGCCTCTCCCCGGCCCCGGCGGGCGGGCTGCGGCCCCAGACGGAGCCGGAGGGCGGCAGTGAAAACCCGGCGGGTCAGGGCAAGCCGGCCGAACAAGCCAGCGGGAAACCTGCGGGCGGAAGCAAGACGAAAGGCATCGCCTACATCATCCGCCATGCCCGGATCAACAAGGGCATGAATTCCGGCAGCACCCTGCTGAGGCTGGAGTCCTCCAAGGGGGACAAGCTGGATGCCTTTGTCCGGGGCGAACACCCGGAGCTGGCTGTGGGCGTCATCCTGGCCAACGTGAAGCTGGAAAAGCGGCAGCAGGACACCATCATCTACTATATGCTGGAACAGTATGAGATCGCGGACGCCCAGCCCAAGGCGGCGTAGAAAGGAGGAGCGGCACATGGAAAAAATCCAGAGCTTTCAGATCACCGATATGAGGATCGCCGGCTTCAAGTCCTACAGGGAGCCCACCCAGCTGGTGTTTGGTAATCCCACCGTAATCACCGGCGGCAACGGCCAGGGCAAGACCAGCATCGCAGACGCCATCGCCTTTGTGGTCACCGGCCTCCCCTTTTTCGGGGAGCGGGGCATCGACCGGCTGCACAACGAGACCCAGCCCATAGTGTCTATCTCCATGACCTTTGTGGACGGCGGGGGCGCGGCCCATACGCTCTCCCGTGTCCGGCAGAAAAACCGCATGACCATCCTCTATGACGGCTATGAGATCCGCCAGATGGACCTCACTGATATGTTTGGGGAGAAGGATGTGTTCCTGTCCATTTTCAACCCCCTGTACTTCATCGAGGAGCTGGGGGAGGAGGGCAAGAACCTGCTGGAGCGGCACCTGCCCCTCATCACCCACGAGGCGGTGCTGGCCCAGCTGTCCGACGCCACCCGGGCGGCCCTGGAACACGAGTCCCTGCTCTCGCCGGAGACCTACCTGAAAAACAAACGGGCGGACATCCGGGAGCTGGAGGAGAGCATCATCTATCTCCGGGGCCAGAAGGATCTGGCGGACAGCCAGGGCCAGGATTGGAGCAAAACCGTGGAGGGCCTGTCCGCCCGCCATGACGCGCTCACCAGGACGCTGGAGAAATTGGAGGCCAAGCGTTTTGACGGCCTGGACACCAAGGCCATGGAACAGCAGCTGGTGGAGCTCAGCGCCCGCTACGACGAGGCGGCCCGGGACGGCTCTCCGCTGGACGGGGAGATCGTGGAACTGGAACGGAAGCTGGCCGCTCGGAAAGCGGAGCAGTACCAGTCCCCCTACACCCAGGCCATCGCCGGGGCCAACGCCCAGCTGACGGAGCTGGCGGCGCGGTTCAACCGGGATAAGCAGTCCTTCCAGGCCTGTGTCCCCGGCGCGCCCTGTCCCACCTGCCGCCGCCTCATCACCGAGGAGGCGCTGGCGGAGGTGCGCGGGGCGCTGGAGCAGTCCAGCAGGGAGACCATCGCCGCCGGCCAGGAGCAGCGGGCCCAGCTCAACGAACTGATGGAGAACGACAAGAAGGCCAAGGCGGTTTTTGACCAGTTCCAGGCCGACGATGTGGCGAAGCTGGAACAGGAGCTGGCCGCCCTCAAGGCCCAAAAGACAGAGGACAGCCCCGCGGACGGCCTGCGCTCCCAGATCCAGCAGCTCACCATTGACCTGGAATATGGCAACCTCAACGAGGCGGAATATGCCCAGATGCGGGAGTGCCGGGAAGAGCTCCGGGAATGCGCCGCCGATTTGAAAGCGGCCCAGGCTGCGGCGGAGCAGAGGCCGGAGGACTTTGACGGGAAGATCGAGGCGGCCCAGGAGCGGATCAAGGAGCTGAAAAAGCTCATCGCCGATGTGGCCATCTATGTGAGCGAACGGGCGAAGCTGACCTTCTCGGCGCTGAAAATGAACAAGGTGGAGATCTCCCTGTACGACGTGGTGAAGTCTACCGGGGAGCGGAAGGACGTGTTCAAATTTAACTATGCCGGACGGCGCTACGACCGCCTCTCCCTGTCTGAGAAGATCCGGGCGGGGATGGAGGTGTCCGAGCTGATGAAGCGGCTCACCGGGCGCAATTACCCGGTGTTCGTGGACAACATGGAGTCCGTGGACGACCTCAACAACGTGCGGCCCACCGGGCAGGTCATCATGGCCAAGTGCGTCAGCGGCGCGCCGCTGGCGGTGCGGCCGGTGCGGCCCATCGCCGCGGCGGAACAGCGGGCGGCGTAGGAGGTGACAACCTCTGGCCGTGAAGCAGTACGATAAGATCCCCATTGTGGACGCGGCCAGACGGTGCGGCATCGCCTTGGATTCCCGGACGCTGCGGCGCCGGGAGGTGGAGGCCACCTGCCCCTTCTGCCACGACCACGGGCCGGGAAAGTACCATCTCAGCCTGAACACCGCCACAGACCAGTACCGCTGCACCCTGTGCGGCGCCCACGGCAACAGCGTGACGCTGTACGCCCGGCTGATGGGCGTGTCCAACCGGGAGGCATATCATGCGCTGGCCCGGGAGGGCAAGGTCTATCCCATGCCACGGCAGAAAGCGTCCGCGAAAGATGCGGAGCGCCGGCCCCTGCCCCTGGAGCGGCGGCACGAAGCCTATACCGCCATGCTGGATCACCTGACGCTGTTGGACAAGCACCGGGACAATTTGCTGGAGCGGGGACTGTCCGGGGAGCGCATCGAGCGGAACCAGTACCGCAGTATGCCGGAGACGGACGCGGGGCGGCGGCTGTTGGCCGCCCTGCTCCGATCCTGCGGGCATGAGCTGCTGGGGCTGCCGGGGTTCCGCACCTACTACGGTGAGTGGGAGCTTTCCGGGCCGAAAGGGTTTCTGATCCCCGTCCGCAACAAGGACGGGCTGATCCAAGGCATGAAGATACGGCTGGACGACGCGGACAAGCCCAGCCGGAAATACCGCTGGCTGTCCAGCAGGGATATGCCCAACGGCACCCGCAGCTATTCCTATATCCACGTCACCGGCGACACCACCCAAAAGCGGGCCTTCCTCACGGAGGGCCCGCTGAAGGGGGACGTGGCCAGCTATCTGGCCCACGACGCGCTGTTCGTGTGCGTGGGCGGGGTGAACGCCATCCGTGGGCTGAAGGAGACGCTGGTGGATCTGGGCGTCACCCATGCGGTGGAGGCCATGGACATGGATCAGCTGACCAACCCCAACGTCCGCAATGCCATATTGGCCATGCGGCGGGAAGTACAGGCCATCAAGGGCCTAAAATACACGAAATACACATGGGACCCGGCGTACAAGGGGGTAGACAACTATTTCCTGAGCCGGGTGGCGGCCATGTAGAAAGAGGGAAAACGATGGACAGGACAATGGTAAAAGTGACCTGCATCGCGGATTGGATCAAGTTCCGAACGATCCGGCGCGGGTGTGAGGCTTTGGACGGGATCGCTGTGTCCCGCGGCGTATTTGAGGATCTGGCGGCGCGGGGATATGCTGCGCAGAACGGTTCCAATTCCTTTGCGGTGTTTCAGCGGGACGACTTTCGCGGAACTGTAAGTATCCGGCTCGCATGGCTGAACTGCTGTGGGAACCGACTATCCGGCTGGTAAGAAAACATGGTGCTGGATTATGAGAAATTGATGGCGTTTGTGCGGGCCAGCGCCGCCCCCGATGGGCCAAAGGAGTGGCGAGGGCTGTCTGCGGTACCCCGCACCGTCCGGCCCAGGATGATCTTTCGCTGCAATGACCGGCTTCGGGCGTGTCTGAACAATAAACTTGTCCGGCACAAGCTGGTGAAATTCCTACGGGACAATTTCCGGTGGCCCAGATCTGAGCGGGTCGAGTTTTACACCGATTTTGAGCCGTACAGCTTTTTCTTTCAAGAGTATTGCGACGGCAAGCCCGCCATGTGCGGCGGCTTGATCCTCCATGGACAAGAGAACATGGAGAAGGCGTATTACTCCATCCATACTTAACAAGGAAGGAACATGAAAATGGATAACGTATTTGATATGCACGATTTCATCGGCACGTCTCAGGGTGACCAGGCCCATATGCTGGGCAAGTTCCTCTATTTCTCCCTGGCAAACCTGCTGGTGGACAAGGGGGAGCTGTCCAAGCTGTGCGAGGACATGGGCATCCCTTACGCCGGCGGCACCCGGCTGTCTGTGGGGGACGCCTTCCGCTCCGCTACCGGCGATATCCGGGAGCGGGTTCCTGTGACCGTCATGGGGGAAACTAACATCTATCTGGCCTACTGCCGGGACAACAAACGCACCAGCGCCGAGATCTTATCCCGGGAGCTGGTGAAGGAGACGCTGAACCAACGGACCAACAACTACGAGAAGCTGGCCAACATCAGCTACGACAAGAGGGACGGCGTGTTCCGGGCGGAAAACCTGGTGCCGGATGACGCCATCGACGTGGCCGCCTGCTGCCGCAAGGCGGAGGAGCTGTTTGAACTGTATCAGAAGTGTGCCAACCGCAAGCAGATCGAGACCATCTGCGTCAACTACCTGCGGGGGCTGGAGGCCACCAAGCTGAGCATCTCGGGGCATATGTACTTCGTGCCCCGCACGCATATGGACAAGGTGGATCTGTTTGAGGACTTCATCGGCCTGCTGGGCGGGCTCAACCGCAGGGAGACGCCGCTGATGGTGAACAGCTTTTTCATCATCGATGATGAGAAGCAGCGATCCAAGATGACCGAGGAGTTCTACGCGGCGGTGAAGAAGGAGATCGCTGCCTACCAGGAGCGGGCGGACTACCTCATCAAATCCGGCAGCCAGAGCCCGGCGGTGATGGAGCGCTGGGTGCTGAAGATCCGGGCGTTGGAGGAAAAGAAGAAGCACTATGAGGGTGTGCTCCGCCGGGAGCTGGATGGGCTGGATGACGAATTCGCCACGCTGAAATTCCTGGGGCAGGAGCTCCAGGCGCGGGCGCAGAGCATTCGGCTTCAAAAGGCGGCGTAAAAACATTATTAAATAGTAAGAACTTAATAATCGTTCAGAGTAAAACGAAAGAAACCTAATTTGAACCCAAGTGGGTTTGCTATTGTTGGATGAAATACGGGTAGATTGGATCGCAGGCAAAAATAGCATCGGAGTTAGGTAAAGAAAGCACCTAGTACTTCGCCAAGTTTGTTTTTTGAATTTGATTTTTCTTGCTCTCTTAATATATTCTCCCCTCTTCGGGGGGAGAATACTGCAATTTCAAACTTGGTGGACTACTAGTTGGTAGCTTTCAATTTCTGTTCTTTGATATATGACCTAGTTGCCCTACTCATAAAAAACGTAGTCCTAAAAGGGCGCTGCCTATGTGCGGCGTCCTTTTTCATAGATGCTATCTGGATTAACTTATTACTATAGCTATAGAATGAAATTGACTTTTGCACTCAACCTAAATATAAAAATTTTTCTGATATGTGTCCAGAATCAATGCCCCCTTACGTTACATATAAGTAGAAGGAGAGAAACTACTGTTTGTTTACCTTGATAAAAGGACACATCTATAGAGTTCCGCTGTGTAAGAAAATGTATTTTTGTAAAAATCCATACTATTATAGAATCAAGATATTGTCTTTAATACCAAGCTGTCATGTAGCTTGGAATATTAGCAATATTATGAGATAAATATCAATTTGTTGGATTTTTAAAGATTTTTATGTTTGAGTTTAACAGAATTGTAGAATTACCTGATGCGTATTTTAAAACACATTTTGTATGATAGTTCTATTCTAAATCAAGGAGATGCAATTTTTATGGACGATATCATATTGAGATTGGAGAATATATCCAAATCATATCGCAACAATGTAGCTCTAAGAAGCATGAGTGTATCTATACAACGTGGAGAAATCTACGGTGTGGTAGGAGAGAACGGGGCAGGAAAAAGTACGCTAATACGAATTATTATGGGGCTGTGTAAACCGACAACTGGAACAATCGAACTGTTTGGCAATACTAATCCCAAAGCTGTGAATCAGCAACGTGCACGCATCGGGTATATTCCAGATGTATGTGCTCTTTATCCCAATATGACTGCAGAAGAAAATCTTGAAATTCGATGCGTGGAGTGGGGAATATTAAAGAAAAATATACAAGAAATTTTGAATTTAGTATGTCTAAGTGATGTAGGCAAAAAAGTGTCACAGTACTCCCTTGGAATGAAACAGCGCCTCTCGTTTGCTATTGCTTTATTAGGTAACCCAGAATTTTTGGTGTTGGATGAACCTACAAATGGGCTTGATCCGATGGGGATTATCGAACTGCGTGAAATTTTAGTAAATCTAAACCGCAGAAAGCATACTACAATTCTGATATCTAGTCACATTCTAAACGAATTGCACCAAATGGCGACACAATATATGTTTATTAGTCATGGCAAGCTGATCGAATGTATATCTTCAGAGAAACTCAGCAAGAAATGTAGCAGACATTTACTTCTTCAAGTAACGGATATAGAAAAAACGATTGTCTTATTGGAACAAGTGCTTCACACTGAAAACTATGAATTATGCCCGAATAATTCAATCAGATTATATGCCTATATTGACCAACCTGATAAGGTGTCTTTATTACTAAATCAAAATGGAGTGGGCATAAAGCAGCTTTCAAGTGAAGGCGATGATCTTGAAACTTATTATATGAGATTGATACGGTCTGAGGTATAGGTATGAGGTTACTAATTTGTGAGGTAAAAAAACTCCGTCATTCATTTGCAATGGCACTAATGATAATAGTGACAATCAGTCTCACACTTTTACTGATACTTTCTGGCACAAATGTCCAGTTATATATGGTGGCAGGACCAGGCTTGGATAGTGCTTTACCTGAAAAAGTAGGAGGTACAATAGGTTTTATTTCAAATGCTATTGATTCAGCACGTGTTGGCGATTCTGTACTTAGAACAGTTTTTTCTTACACCGTTTTTTGGATACCCATAAGCATCTTCTTTTCTGTTTCATTTTACTCAATGGACTTTCGTACACATAGTATTCAGGTGTCCAAAGCACATGGAATTCCAATTGTTAAAATAATATTAGCAAAATCAATATCTCTTATTTCTATACAGAGCCTTTTATATTGTCTTTATTGCATATGCACGGTATATGTAAAAGCAATCCAATTTGGAGTTGACTGGCAAACACTTAATTTCAATTTGTTCTTCTCTGTTGTTGTTACAAACCTGCTGCTGATGGGGGTGCTTTCATCGGAAGCAATCTTACTATTCACGCTATTTCAAAATTCATTTTTTTGCGTCATAGCTCTGTTTGTTTATCACGCCTGTGTACTTTGTCTCTATCCTAATAGCTTCGCTAGGTTTCCTGAAACACTTGGTGTAGGACGATTGTTTTATCAATCCAGTCCAGTTTATTACTTGATGAATAGCTGCTCGCTGTCTTTTGAATATGTTTCATTGGCCACAAGTCTTTGCTATGGAAGTATTATGATGTTTATTCTTATTACAAGTGCTATTTTGATTGCTAAATATTTTAAGGAGTAAATAGAAATGGGAAACCTTATTCGAGCAGATTTTTTAAAAGCAAGGTACACTCATATATATCACTCAATTGCTGTTTACTTTGTCCTTATTTCTGTCTTATATATAGTCTTTACGGACACCTGGATTTTTGCCCCAACCGAAAGTGGTGCCGTTGGATTTTTTCACAATATTATGGGACAAGAACAAGAATACTATCGAATTGGATATACCGGGGCAGACATTTCAGCGTGTGCTTCCGTCGCACATACCATTTTTTTCTCCGTTTATTGCATTATAGTAGTGTACATATTATTTGGAAAAGAAATGGAAGGTCACTTTATAGATGTAAGCTTTGCACATGGAGTAGAAAAGAGAAATCTTTTTTTCTCAAAACTATTACTGAGCACAGTAGTTCTGCAAGGAAGTTATATTGCCATTAGTTTTTTTGAGGGGCTGATCCATGTCCTTCGCAATAGACCTGAAAATCTATGGGTGTGGTTTGTACTGTCAGCAGGAAAAATATTATTGAGTTGTTTAGTCCTTGAGAGCTTTATATGTTTTTGCATGATGCTTTCCACATGGATTGGCAATCAAACTATTGTAGCAGCCGTTGAATTCCTATTTATTTTCGTGGGCCTTGTTGTAGAATTGGCAAATGTGCATTCTCAAAGTCCCATTTTAATGCTTCATTGCATATATTTTTGGATCAGAGTTTGTGGACTTTGTAATATGACAGAGCTTGTTTTTCCAACCATAATATATTCTGTGCTTTCCTGCTTTATGTTTAGCATTGTCGCATATCGAGGTGTTCTGCGAGAAAACCAAAAATGATATACATACCTTACAAAAAGGTTTTGTATATAGACCAAATTAGAATGGAGGTGAAACTATATGGAGTGGATTAACAATCCTAATGAGGGCATTTCCACCCTGTGCAACAATTGTTTCTTCTATGCACACGGTCTTTGCCCGGAGAAGTGCCCCTCGCAGGCCTGCACTATTCGGTTCTAAGTAGGAGCTAAGGGAGTCCCCACAGGAGGATTATCCTCTTAGTGGGGACTTTCTTAACAATGTGTTAAAATTCCATAGTAACTACTCTCATTCAACTAAGAATAACTATACAGGAGGATAACATGAAACTCTCAAAATATAATGTTCTTAAAAGGACAGATTCAGGAATCCTGATCATGAATACACGCTCTGGAGGAATTTTGTCTTTGAATTCTTTTTACAGCGCCGAATTTGAAAAGATGCAAGCAGAGGATTGTTATAAAACAGGTGAATTGGTTGAAGAACTCAAAAAGGGAGGAATGCTGGTTGACGATGATCGTGATGAATATCAAGAAATAATGACCCAAAGCATTCTTGAAAGATTTTCGAATACTTCTCTCAGTTTAACAATCGCTCCCACAATGGCGTGCAATTTTTGCTGCCCCTATTGCTATGAAAAAGGTCAAAAATTTACGACAATGACAGAAGAAACAATTAACAGCTTAGTAAAGTTCATCGAAAATAATTTCCCGCACATTTCAGATCTATTTATTGGATGGTATGGAGGAGAGCCCCTTTTAGCGATTGAACAGATTCAAGAAATCACTGATAGATTGAAAAAAGCAATCCCTTCAAATTGTTTATATCATGCTTCTATTGTAACAAACGGTTACTTTTTAACGCCTCAGATTTCTAATATATTAAAAAAATGTGATGTTTCATCGGCACAGATTACATTAGATGGGTCAAAAAAGGATCACGATTCGAGAAGAGTTCCCCAAGATGGAAGCCCAACATACGAAAGAATTCTGCAAAATGTAAAAGAATCCTCAGACATTATTGATATTTCCATTCGAATTAATGTTGACAAGTCTAATATATTAGCAGCCAATGAATTGCTTTTATATCTTGAAAAAAACGGCCTAAAAAATAAAGTTCATTTTTATCTTGCCCCAGTGGATGATATCAACAATGTATGCGCAAATAGTAATATGTGCTTTACAATTCAAGAATTTTCCGAAGAAGAAATTGCTTTTTATGAAAGTGCAATTTCATTTGGTTTTAAGCCAGCAATTCATGGTGGTATAAGTTTGGGAATCTGTGGAGCAGTCGAAGCAAACTCATATGTAATTGATCCTTTAGGTGATTTGTATAAATGTTGGGATGACATAGGACGTGTTGAGCGGAAAGTAGGAACAATTTTTAATCCACCGATGCTTACGCATAATATGATGCACTGGCTTAACTATTTTCCAAATAGCATTGAGTGTAAAGAATGTTTCGCTTTTCCAATGTGTATGGGAGGGTGTCCAAATGTTGCACTTCATAGTTCCCAGAAAAAATGCGCATCAATGAGGTATAATGCTGAAAAGAAGCTTGTTTTAGCGCAAAGGATGAAGAATATGGGGAACTAATCATGAGTATATATAAATTTTGCTTAAAATGTATAACATCAACGTCCCAATTTTATTGGTATATTGGAATAAGAATTATTAGTGGTATTTCATCAGTTGCCGTACCCTTTGTGATGGGGCGCATAATCAATCTTTTTACAGATAACAAGCTCAATATTGAATCATTAATGACTTTGTGTGGTGTAATGATATTTATGGGCGCGATAAAAACAATTGCAGAGTATTTTGGAACTTTGCAGTATGCAAAATTGCAAGCAAACATAGCATATAAACTAAATGCAGAAACTCTTTTCCGCGTTCAAAAAATGCCTCTAAGCTTTTTCCGTCAATTCGACTCGGCATACTATAATCAGCAGATTAACCATGATTCAAACGACTTGGTTATTTTTATAATTGATTCAACAACTAACGTGATAGCAAATGGGTTAACAGTACTGCTGATATTCGTCATTATCCTAAAAATAAACTTTCATTTATTTATCCTTTGTGTAACATTAACTGTCCTATATGCAATTCTTTATTGGGGATTTAAAAAACATTTATATAGCAAAGGGTTTTCTTATCAGGAAAAAAGTGCATATTTCTTTTCTGCCTTATTCGATCAGCTTGATAAGGTGGAATTGATAAAGAAACATACTCTTTTCTCAAAATTTGCGCAAAAACTTGAACGGGCCTTTGAAAGTGTCTTTTGCGCCCTTTACGAAAACCAAAAAATAATTGCTAATTTTACGTTGAGCACTAGCATTATATCACTTTTATCGCAAGGTATTCTCTTTATAGTTGGAGCCTATGAAATTGCTCGTGGATACCTTATTCCAGGTTATCTGATCTCCATTGTGACCTATTATTCCACGTTAACTACCACAGCAAAATACTTTTTAGATTGGGGAAAATCGTACCAAGATGCGCGTGTATGTCAAGATAGATTGGATGCTATTTGGAGTAAGCCTCCAGAAAATAACGGATTGGAAAGAGTTCGCTCTATAAATTCTCTTTGTTGTAGCAATATAACTTTTGGATATGATAATGAAAAAAATGAGGTGCTGAATGATTTCTCTGCATTGTTTGCTGCTGGATATATTTATGCAATAACAGGGCAAAATGGTTGCGGTAAAAGTACTGTTGTTAAGCTATTGCTGGGGTTATATCCTACTGACTATAGTGGTACAATTCAGTATAATGGAATAAACCTGCAAGATATTGATCTATACGATTTAAGGGCACATAGTGTTGGTATCACTGAACAAGAACCAACTATTATTGAAGATAGCATTATCAATAATTTGACATTGCTATGTGACGATCCTGATATGTCTCTGCTTGATTTTTACATTGATGCGCTAGGCCTTCGTGATTTTATAAAACAACTACCAGATGGATTAGAAACTAAACTTACAGAGCAAAACCAAAATCTTTCGGGTGGCGAAAAGCAAAAAATAGCAATAATAAGGCTATTGTTAAAAAACCCTGATGTTTTGATCTTTGATGAACCAACTTCGGCTCTTGATTCAGCCAGTAAAACTCAGTTTATTGACATTTTGATGGGAATTAAGCATAACCACATCATTATTCTTATTACGCACGATCAGTCTATTGCAGATGTCTGCGATTACGTGATTCCATTGTGAAGTGATAAGAAGCCTGGTACAACTTTTTCTTTGTGATATATAAAGGTTCGATACATAGGGCAAATGGGGGAAAAATGGAGAAAAATTTGATGCTAGTTTCCGAGATATCAACACATATTACGGGAGTATATAACATCCTACGTTGCTCCAACATAGATGTGGTGCACACAGAAAATGAATACGATGCAAAGGCGGGGCTGGCAGCGCACAGTCCCGCCTTTATTCTGCTTGATTTTTACATTAAAGGAGTAAAATCCCTATTACAGGAAATTGCTTTTGGGAAATGGCTTCCCCAACCATATGTTATGGTGGCAGCTGAATATACCAATGGAAATGATCGCGCAGATATGCTCCGGCTTGGTGCGGATATCTGCATAGATTGGCCTATCAATGCGGAGGAGGTACTGGCTGTAATCCATGCCGTGAGACGTCGGAATAGACGTTTGCCCGATATAGAATATAAAGAATTGTCCATCAACACTACCAGCCGTACAGTGACTATGCGTGGAGAGCCGATTGTGCTCACCCGCAAAGAATATGAGGTGCTTCTCCTTCTGCTAAACCATGTCGGCATTGTTTTGACAAAGGAAGAGATTTACCGAGCCGTGTGGAAAAGCGGCTATGATCCTAATTCGACAAACGTGGTCGACCAAATATCTTCACTTCGATTTAAGTTGGGTCTTAACCGTAAGGACACCACCTATATTCAGACAATAATCGGAGTTGGATATCGGTTTGGCAAGCCAGCATGACATTTTCGCACGAGTATTTTTTGTAGTTTTTGTCGAACTGTGTCGAACGAATCCGAACCGATTCCAGATCATGTTCAAAATTTGTTTCTAATTTAGTGGTAATATATTCCACTGAGGTCTTCAAACAGATTTGCCAGTTCTGGCGTAGAGGAGGGGTGCCCATGAAAACCATAGCCTGCTATTTCCTGAGCATAGGCCGTTCTCCGCCGGCTGTGTAAATCATTCTGCTTATGCACGTGAATTGAATATTGGCCATGTGTTGACTGCGGCGGGATGAGCTTAACAGCCGTTGGCAGTCTATCGAAACTGTCAAGAGAAGGGTTTGTAAAAATGACTGTCGATACCAAAACATATGTCGTTGGCCTACTGGAGTCGTATCAAAAGCGTTCAAAGCAAATTGACCTTTTGCACTACGAACTGTCCCATCAGACCGACATATCTGAAAACGAAATGATCAGTGCCTTGGCCCTGTCCCATGGGGAGGGCGGGGGCGGAACCGTCGGGCACATTTCAGACAAGACGCTCTACATTGCCCTTAACTATCAAGAGCAGATACAGAAAGCCAGCGGCGCGTCTAAAAGCGAAATCGCCGACCAACTGATGGAGCTCGAAAACATCCAAAGGCGGCTAGTATACTATGTTTCGCTATTGGACAAGCGGCAGGCGGAATTGCTTGAACTCCTCTATTTTGAGGGTTATTCGCAAGAGGAATGCGCTGCAAAGCTGGGGATTGCCACGCGCACGGTGCGCCGGATCAGGGAGGACGCACTCGATGGCTTGACGGAGCTATACAGCTTTGCCGAAGGGTTTGCGGCCAGGGAGCTGTCCTGACGCTGGCCAGTAAATTTCCTCCAAATGTCCGCAAATTGTCCGCAGCATGGTACTTGAAATGTCCAATTATTTTGTGCTATGATTAAGCTGTCAAAAAAAGAGGTGCTCACCGGGACACGTCCCCGGTGGGCATCTCTTTTTCAGCGGCGGGCATAGCCTGGCCGCCTTTTTCATATCTTCCTACCAGCAGTTAAAGGAGGTCGGCATTATGTCACAGCCCATCCCGATGGAAGAATACCAGCGCCTCAAGAACGTTGACATCCGCACCGTAGACCCGGACACAGTGCCGGATATCCGGGCAGTTCGCATTGACCCGTCACTCCCGCCCGCCGAGCGCATCCGGGATGTGGCGCGGCAAATGAATGGGAATCCTTTCGTCTACCGCTGCGGCGGGCTGCTGGTCAAGACCTCGTTCGATGGCACCCGGCCCCTCCAGGCGGTGCTGGAGGACTGCCTGGAGCATTCTATCTGACAGCGGCGGAAAAAATATCGCTTTACATATGAGGACGAAGCTGATATACTGAACGTGGATCAAATCAGAACAGGCAGTTCCATGAGCATTTTCTGACGAAGTATCTGCGTTCGCAGAGGAAAGTCAGGAGGTTTTCTCATGGAATTTTTTTATTGCTACGGATATGGCCGGCTGTCTCGGGAGGACGGCGGCAAAGTGGAGAGTGACAGCATCAAAAACCAGCGCGACCTCATCCACGATTATGTGGCCCGCCACCCGGAATTCAAACTGGTGATGGAGGGCTATGACGACGGCTACACCGGAACAAATTTTGACCGCCCCCATTTTCAGGAGATGATGGCCGCCATCGAGGCAGGCAAGGTCAACTGCGTGATCGTCAAAGACCTTTCGCGATTTGGCCGTAACCACATCGACGGCGGCAGGTATATCGCAAAGCTGTTTCCCTCCCTGGGGGTGCGCTTCATCGCGATCAATGACGGCTATGACACCGCCCATCTGGACAGCGCCAGCAGTTTTATCATGCCGGTGAAGAACCTGTTCAATGATTCGTTTTGCCGAGACACCTCAGAAAAGATCCGCAGCCATTTGGACGTAAAGCGGCGTAACGGAGATTTTATCGGTTCTTTTGCCCCCTTTGGCTACGCCAAGGACCCGGACAACAAAAACCGGCTGGTCATTGACCCGGACGCCGCCCAAGTGGTGCGGGAGATTTTTGCCCAGCGGATCGCGGGGCAAAGCTGTAAGGCCATCGCGGACGGGCTCAATTCCACGGGGGTGCTTTCGCCCATGGAGTACAAGCGGGCCCAGGGGATGAATTATAAATCCGGCTACCGTGTTCACAGCAAGGCACAGTGGTCCGCCGTCAGTGTGCGCCGCATTTTGCAGAACGAAGTTTATCTGGGCGTGTTGGAGCAAGGCAAGCGCACCACGCCCAATTACAAGGTGAAGGCCGTGGTGGAGCGTCCCCGGGAGGAATGGATGCGAGTGGAAAACTCCCATGAAGCCATTATCAGCAGGGAAGAATTTGAGCTGGCTGCCCGACTGATGGGTAAGGACACCCGCATGGCGCCCAGCGCCAAGGCGGTCTATCCCCTGGCGGGGCTGGTCTGCTGCGGGGACTGCATGGGGGGCATGGTTCGCAAAACCAACACCTATGACAGAAAGACCTACGCCTACTATATCTGTGCCTCCCATCGTGGGAATAAATCCGTTTGCTCTCCTCACAGCATCAGCGAGCGCAAGCTGGAAGCGGCTGTGTTGGAGGGGATCAATTTTCAGATCCAGACGGTGGTAGAACTGGGTCATGCGCTGGAGGCCGTCAGCCGTCGCCCCATGCGGCAGGTTAAAGCGGGCCGGATGGAGCGACGCCTGGATGCCCTCCGCAGCGAATTGGCAAAAAAGGAAGCCATACGGGATTCCCTCTACCGGCGCTATGCCGCCGGGGAGATTTCCAGGGAGGATTTTTACGACTTCAAGCGCATTTTTACCCAGGATTGCGAGGAAGCAGAACGGGCCGTGGAAGCCCAGCAGCGCCAAATGGACGAACTGCTGGCCAACACCGCCCCAGACAGCCCGTGGATTGAGTACTTCCGGCGGTTCGGGCATTTGGATGAATTGAACCGGGACGTTGCGGCACGCCTGCTGGATCGTGTGCTGGTGTATGAAGGCGGCCGGGTCGAGATCATCTTCCAATACCAGGAGCAGTTTGAGCAGGCCATAGCCGTGGTTCAGAAAGCACTGAAACTGAAGGAGGCGGTATAATTATGCCGCGCAAGAGCAGAAAAGAGACCATCCGGGCTATCAATGCCGGCCAGGTTCCCCAAATTCCGGCGCAGCAGTCCGCATTTCACGCCGTGGAGCAGATTTATCAGACAGTGGGATACGCCCGGCTCTCCGTGGCGGAGACCAGGGATCGCAAAGACGGAGAGGCGCTGCAAAATCAAAAGGCCCTTTTGCGGGACTACATTCAGAAAAAAACGGATCTGCGGCTGGTGGACATCTGTGAGGATAACGGTCAAACCGGCACTAACTTCCAGCGGGCGGGCTTTGAGCGGATGATGGAGCTGATCCGCTCCGGCAAGGCCAACTGCATTGTGGTCAAGGATCTGTCCCGGTTCGGCCGGGATCACATCGAGGCGGGCAATTTCCTGGAAAACGTGTTCCCCTATATCGGCGTGCGTTTTATCTCCATCGGGGACGGCTATGACAGCGCCGACGCCACCACAACGGACTGTCTGATGGTGGCGCTGAAGAACTTGGGGAATCAGATCTATTCCATGGACATCTCCCGGAAATCCGGCTCGGTGCTCCGGGAGAAAATCCGGCGGGGTGAGTTCATCGGGGCCTATGCAGCCTACGGCTACATCAAAGACCCGGATGACCGCCACCACATCGTCATCGACCCGGAGGCCGCAGGGGTGGTGCGGGAAATCTTCCGCAGGAAGCTGGAAGGGGCCAGTAATGTGGCCATCGTCCGCTGGCTCAACGAGGCAAATATCCCCTCCCCCTGCTGCTACCGGCATCAAAAGGGCATCTTGGTGGACAAGCGTTTTGCACAGCTCAAGCCGTGGACAGCAACAACCGTAAAAAAGATTTTGAGCTGTCAGACCTACATCGGGGATATGGTGCAGGGGCGCCGCAGGTCGGAGTTCTACGCCGGGAAGGCGGATCGCGCACTGCCCCGGGAGGACTGGTGCGTGGTGGAGGGCACCCATGAGCCTATCGTCAGCCGTGAGGATTTTGCGGCGGTGCAGGCCATTCTGGGAGAGGCCCAGAGCCAGTACCGAT
This sequence comes from uncultured Oscillospiraceae bacterium, assembly GCA_910588105.1. Classification (GTDB taxonomy): domain Bacteria; phylum Bacillota; class Clostridia; order Oscillospirales; family Oscillospiraceae; genus Enterenecus. The sequence continues at coordinate 25,163 of CAJUQD010000034.1, forward strand.
CTCGCCTGGGCAAATATGACCACCTGGGGAAAAGTGAAAATATCCTGAAAGGGCTGGTGTTCTGCGGCGACTGCGGGAAGCCCATGGTGCGTTATAAGCAGGTGTCCCACGGGAAATCTGTGACCTATCACTATATGTGCCCCAACTATGCGGCCCTGCTGGATCGGAGCGGGTGCAGCTATAAGTTTCTACACGAAGATGTCCTGATGGACGCCCTCACAGAAATGATCTCGGCAGAAATCCGGCAGACGGTAGATGCGGCCAAGCTGGTCCAACGGCTTTCCATGGCAAACCGGGTGCAGGCGGAGAACCTGTCGCTGGAATTGAAGCGTCTGAACAGTGAATTGGCCCGGGCGGAGACCGCAAAGAAAAGGGCCATGGAGGACTATCTCTGCGGCCTGTTCTCCCGTGAGGACTACGAACGGCTGAAAAATGCCTGCGTTGGGGAGACGGAACGCCTGAAGGGACGGATGTCTGCCCTGCAAACGGACTACACAACACAGACTGAAACGCTGACCCAGAACAATCCCTGGCTGCGAGCCTTTGGTGGGATAGATCTCAGCGGCGGCTTGACCGGCCCGCTGGCCCATAGCCTGATTCAGCGCGTCACGGTCTATGAAAATGACCGGATCAACGTGACGCTCCGCTACCACGATGAAAAAGAGCGGTTGCTTACAGCGGAGGTTACCGGGGAGGTAGTAGCATGACCGTGGCAAAGTACATCAGGCTGTCCTCCACGGATGAGGGCGCCCGCTACGGCGAAAAGCTGGAGAGCGACAGCGTTACCCATCAGCGGATGCTGCTGGATCGGTATATTTCCGAGCGTCCCGAGTTTGAAGGCTCCACTATTCTGGAATTTCTGGACGATGGACGAAGCGGGACAAACTTTGATCGCCCGGGTGTCCAAGCCCTGCTGAGCGCCGCAAAGCGCAGGCAACTCAACTGCATCATCGTGAAGGACTTTACCCGATTTGGCCGCAATTCCCTGGAGGTGGACAACTACCTGGAACAGGTTTTCCCGTTTCTGGGCATCCAGTTTATCTCAGTCAATGACGGCTATGACAGCAACAACTATCCCCATGGCTGCGCCGGGGATCTGGGCAACGGTATCCGTACGCTGATGGGCGAGATGTACAGCCTAGACCTTTCCCAAAAATCCAAGGCCGCAAAGCGGCAATATGCCCAGCGGGGGCAGATTATCAGCCCGTATCCCATCTACGGCTATATTAGGTCTTCGGAGGATAAGCGGGCTTGGGTTCCAGACCCAGATGCGGCTCCGGTGGTGCGGCAGATTTTTGATCAATTTCTGGACGGTACGACCATGGCGGAGATTGCCAAAGGGCTGAACACACAAGGGCTGCCGACCCCGTCTCAGCTTAAACGGGCGCATGGCTCCAAACGTCAGCTCTGGAACTCCGAACGGATGCAGAATGAATGGGGCCGGAGTACCGTGAATCGAATCCTCCAAGATGAACGGTACACAGGCAAGCTGATTGCCCTGAAGCAAACCCGGATGGAGGTTGGCAATTACAAATCCATGAAACCTACACCGAAAGAGAATTGGGTTGTGGTTCCAGACGCTTTTGAGGCGCTGATATCCCAGCAGGTTTTCGATCAGGCCAAGGAACGACTGCAAAAATTTTCACGGCCCCGCACTGTGCCAGCGCCGAAGGCCGACAGGCTTTTTGTGCGCAAGCTGAAATGCGCTGGTTGCGGTCTTGCCCTAGACCGCCGCAAACTGGCCGGGGAATGGCATTACGTTTGTGGCAAACTCGCATGGGATGAAACTGAGCATTGCCAGAACATCCGGCTTTCCGAAAATGAATTGACTCAGGCAGTATTAGAGTCCATTCATTTGCAGGCAAAGTTGGCCAAGGATGTGGAGCGTCAGCTTGACCGGCAGGAAGCTGGACGCCGCAGAGAGCAGAATGCGGCACAGAAGCGCCTGAGCGGTGCACAGATGAAACTGGAGCGGCTGGCGGGGGAGAAAAAAGAAGTCTACCTACAATATGACCGGGGTGAGCTGACTTGGGCGGAATTTGACGCCCAGTGTAAGGCGCTCGGCAGGAAAATTGACAACTGCCGGAAAGAGCTTTCGGATTCCGCTAGAAGCGATGATCCTGCGTGGGCTGCGTATATGCTGTGTCACCGTGGACCAATCAGTGATTTGAAAGAACTAGAGCAAATTAAAACGCTGGATCGTGAAACCGTTGACCGACTGGTTCACAGTGTTAAGGTGTACGTTGGAAATCGAATTGAGATTATTTGGAACTTTAGCGCGGACGGTCTTTTGAGCTAGCAGTGGCAGGCCGCGATGGTGTTGAACACTGTCGCGGCCTTGTTGAGCACGGCCTGTCTGAATGGCTTTAGGCGTCTTCGTGCAGCTAAAAAAAGTCGAAATATTTTTTGGTTTTTACTTGACACTTTCTGATGA
>CAJUQD010000035.1 GCA_910588105.1 uncultured Oscillospiraceae bacterium
CCATCATAGCGGCCAGGGTGTCCGCGTAGCTGGCTCCGTTTTCGCCGTTTACAAGAAAGCCTTCGATGGACGCGGTGACCATCTGCCGCAGTACCGGGATAGACACTTGGCGGATGCAGCCCTTCCCCACCCCTTCCTCCAGCAGGGCGATGGTTGGCTCCCAGTTGGTTTCCAGGTGCTCCCGCACCCGGCGGGCCACGGCGGGGTATTTTTCGTCCAGCTCCCCCAAAAGCCGAAGGTCCAAGGCTTGGTACTGCTCCGGCAGAGCGATCATGACCGACCTGATCCGCGCCTCAATGGGGCCGGAGGTGGCGATCAGCGACCGCTTTTCCTGATGGATGCGGACGAACAGATCGTCTACCATGTCCAGCAGAAGCGCCTCTTTGGATGGGTAAAGCGTGTAAATGGTTTTTTTGCTGATGTGCAAAGCATCGGCCACCTCCTGCAAGGTAAACCACAGGCCCTTCGCCTGAAACAGTGCGGTGGCCGCGCCGATCATGCGCTCGCGCAGTTCCATAGCGAATCCCTCCTCCCTTCGGAAACCAGACTGTTTATATCGGTTTCCATTGTAGCACAGGAAACCAATATGATTCAAGCGGTTTCGTAATGTTCTACATTTTGACCATTTAAAGCGCACTTTTTTGTGGATTTCGCACATTCTCCTTGCCGCCGGATCGGAAACCGTAAAATAAATCGACAGGCTTCTTGTTGAAACCTGTCGATATCTGGCGTAATGTGGCAAAATCGCTTTTTGGGAAAGCATTGTGCTGTACTAAATTTTGTCATCTATTCAAGTAGGGCATAAGACATTTCCTAACTCTTTTTTATCAGCATCATCTGATCTCGTGTAAGCACTCCCTTTTTGGTCAGGCTCCAAAAGAGTGTTGACTTGCTTTTATTCCAAGATGAATGAAGTAGACCAGCCGCTTTAAACTGGTTGAGAATTTGCTTTACGAATTGAGGATCATCAAAACTATACCAATAAGAATCCTCTCCGAATAGCTTGCTACGTAAAATATTATCTATACCAGTTTCTGTAAGACCGACATCTAACATTTGCATTGAGATTATTTTAAACAACTCGGTTAACGCTTGAGTAATCTTTCCATGCTCTGGAAGATGCTTTTCATACCGCCTTTTATATCCAATTGATACGCTACAGTTTTCGAATGCAATATCAGTCATTTCAGTAATTGTTCGAAGTTCTTCTTTTGCCGTGGCAAGATCCTTTTTTAACTGCGAATTTTCTTTTTGCAAATACATAATATCACGTAGGAGGGTAGCCTCATCATAATCTGCTGCACGTTGCCATCCTGGACGTTCTATTTCGCTCTTTGCACGCATAATTGAAATTGCCAATGCAGCGGTCAATTCATCAGGGGTTTTCCATAGGCTAACAAGACGATTCGTCATGGCGTTTTGGCGGAACCGTTTCAATGATTCAATCTTTTCAGGAGCAATTTCGACTTTATCAGCGGGCAACTCTACAGTTTCGTCAATGGCAAAGACTAAGACAGGAATTTGTTGTTGTTTTGCGTACTCATACTCCATTTCTGTATAACTCAATCCGGTCGTTTGGTTTACGGAACCATATCGCTTTCCAATGATCAGGACATAGTAATCACACAAATCAATAACCTTTTTGATCACTTCGAATTGTTCAACATCTGTGGCAACAAAAGCTTCCATTCCTGCCGGAATACAGTCAGCCATCAAAAGAATATCAAGGATTCTGCGCCGCTCATCAACCAAGTCTGAATAGGTTGAACTAATAAAAACTTGATACTTTTTCTCTGCCATTGATTTGCTCCTTCTATTCTGTTGCTTGGTCAAGTATGTCTAAACTAATGATATCTCTATGGTCATTTGAAGCTATAGTAGTTCAGTTTTGAGTATTATGATTTGACCCCTGCCTACGCAATGGATCAAGATTAATAGGAGCTTCCTTATATAAGCCGAGGAACTAATTTATAGGAAGACTGTTCATGATTCATCGCCATTTTATAGACGGGGATACCTTTCTCCACAGCAATGTGACGCAATAATTTCTCATTAAGTGGGCTGACTTTCCTACCCAGATATACAGCCGTTGGTCGCTTTTTGGCCCAGACAAATTTCTCATGTCCATCTATTTGTGGATTACATGAATAAATCATCCGCCACTCTTTCTCATGCCTCCACGAAGTTGATTTGTGTAATATAATTTTAGACGACATAAATAAATCAGGGCATGGATTAGTTTGCGACAGCTGCGAGGAAAGATTTGCAAATTGTTTGTTTGGCACCATATCATGGGCAATCTGATATTGAAGAAGCCACGTGCCATATCCAGTCGCATCAAAAGGAACATCGTCATATATCACACGGAATAGTGACCCTATCTTTGCGGACGGGCAAAGGAATCTCTTTTCGCACAATGTACAATCTGTGTAGTTTTGATTTCTGAAATCATACGCCAAAGCAAAGCCTGTTCCAGAATTAGCGTAATACCCCCACATAGCAGCAGAGTCAATAGTTTCTGAAAAACACGCAAATTTAAGGACACTCTGAATGATGTGCTCAATTCTGGGCATATTTGCATCAAGCCGGTTAACCAAGAAGCAATGTAACTGCTTTCTGAATTCATCTATCTCGGCCTAGACATCTGTTTAAATTGTGCCTGCACAGAAGCAGCTACATCATCAGGAAATGAATTCAATACGCTATTGGGAATCTCTGCCCCAAAAGAGGCGAGAGAGCGTTCAAGGTTTGAATAGATGGTGTTTCGGTCTAAAAACAGCAATGCATCAAAATCATCGTTCATCTCTGATCCTGGTGCAAACCAAATTTGATCTTGATCAAATGCAGATATACTGTTCTCATTGCATTCCCGAAAGCGATACAAAGATGATGGGGTTTCTGTCTGCAAAAAATCAACAAGAGGCTGGTATCGAACGTTCTGTTCCTCTTGCGGCAGCTCCTGTGGGATGATGATACTGTAAATCAGATCTTTGTAATCTTTATCTGTCACGGCAATATCTCCAAGCTTTTTCTTTCATTATAACGCCCAAATCAAATAAATGCAATGGCTACATACCACTGTCCAAAATCGTTTTGACTATTTGGACTCTGTTTTCCTACCAAGGGCAAGTTGTCACTGTTGTAGGTGAATTGGTGAATTCATTCGAGCGTCATCTCGCTACCCTGTTTCGCAATTTGACGAGTCTCTTTACGCTGTTTGATATTCCCTTTCATCCTCTGCACCAGCTCAAATGTCTCCTGGTCGATGATAGGTTCATGGGCCTCTTCCCCCAAGAACAAGTCAAGCTGACCTATGTTCTTTTCCCGCCTGCCGGTCAAGAAGTCAGCAGTAAAAGTCTTCTGCATCCGCACCTCGCCAACGTACTTTTCATTACTCAGCATTCGGTCTATGGTAGAGGTACTCCACTCCGATTTGCCTGTTACCGTTTTAATCCCATGTTCCTCCAGATACCGTTTGATCTTGCGCACCCCGTTACCTTGGATATAGAGGTCAAAGATTTTGCGCACGATCTCAGCTTCCTCCGGCACAATTTGCAGGACGCCATCCGGCCCTTTGGTGTAGCCAAGGAACTGCGTGTGGTTCAACACAGTTTTTCCACTTCTCATGCGGTAGCGGATGCCGAACTTGATGTTCTCACTGCGGAAGTGACTTTCGGCTTGCGCGAGGGCCGCAAGCTGGTCGATCATACTGTCGCTGACATTCAAAGTATCCAGTCCTCCATTCTCGATGTAAACTCCGATGCTCATTTTCTTTAACCTCCTAATTTGACGAATGGTTTCCAGTGCGTCCCGCCCAAAACGACTCAGGGACTTCACAAGAATCAAATCCACATTTCTTTGGGTACAGTCTCTCATGAGTCTCTGATAACTGGGGCGTTGATCGGTGTTTGTTCCAGATGCAGTGTCAGAATACACAGCGACCAGTGTCCAATTAGGATGGCTTTGAATGTAATTGGTGTAGTAGTTGATTTGGGTTGCCAGACTGTACTGCTGCTCCTCATGTCTGGTGCTGACACGGCAATAGGCCGCAACCCGGAGCGGTTGCTTTTTTATAGGCACCTGTTGTGCTGCTTCCAGGATCATAGTCACTTTTCTGGACATAACAAAACCTCCATGATAATTACTGAATGGCAGTATATCATGGAGGCTCTACATTAGAAAAGCTACATTCCAACCCTGTGTGACAAGGTTAAAATGTAGCTTTCAACATGGTGGACGATACAGGACTTGAACCTGTGACCTCCCGCACGTCAAGCGGATGCTCATACCAGCTGAGCTAATCGTCCAATCATAAAGCCCGCTCTGAGAAGCGGAACAAGCATATTATAATGGTATAGGGCCGGCTTGTCAAGGGCTTTTTCACGTGTTATACTGGTTATCAGCAAAATGTCAAAGAAACGTGAGGGAGGACGACCTATGAAATATGCGCTCATTACTGGCGGTTCACGGGGGATCGGGGCCGCCGCCGCACGGCTGTTTGCCCGGCGGGGCTGGGGGGTGGCGGTGGGCTATAGCCGGAGCGGAGACCGGGCCCAGGCGCTGGTCCGGGAGCTCCGGGAACTGGGCGTTCCCGCCATGGCTGTCCGGGCCGATGTGGGCGACCCCCGGCAGGTGGGGGAAATGGTTGACAATGTGTTAGAAAAATTTTGTCAACTTGACATTTTGATTTGCTCCGCGGGCATCTCGCACGTGGGTCTTATCAGTCAAATTGACGGGGATCAATGGCGGCGGTTGTTCGCTGTCAATGTAGACGGCGTACATCACTGCTGCCGCGCCGTGCTGCCCCACATGCTCTTCCGGAAGTGCGGCTCCATTGTCACCGTCTCCTCCATGTGGGGGCAGGTGGGGGCCTCCTGCGAGGCGGCCTATTCCGCCACAAAAGGGGCGGTGATTGCCTACACCAAGGCCCTGGCCAAGGAGCTTGGCCCCTCTAATATCCGGGTAAACTGCGTGGCCCCCGGGGTGATTAACACGGAAATGAACGCCCGCCTCACCCAGGAAGACCTGGCCGCCCTGGCGGACGAGACCCCCCTGGGCCGCATCGGTACGGCGGAGGAGGCCGCCGCCGCCATCGCTTTCCTGGCCTCTGATGAGGCCTCCTTCCTCACCGGGCAGGTGGTGGCCCCCAACGGGGGATTGGTGATCTGAACAAAAATATCCGTCACAATATCCCATAACGGCTTTTCTTCTTTGACGCTCCTTGTCGCTTTTTACAGTTGACAACTCAAACCGACAAGTATATAATTGTCAACAATCTGGGGGGGCGCAATCGTGCCCCCTTCGATGTTAGAGGACCTGCGGCATATCTCATATATAGGAGGAAACCAGAATGAAAAAGAAGAATCTTGCGGCTCTTCTGATGGCTGGCGCTATGTGCTTGAGCCTGCTGGCCGGCTGCTCCAGCGGCGGCAGCGGCGAGAGCAATCCCCCCGCCTCCGACGCGGGCGCCCAGGAGAGCGCCCCCTCCGGGAACGGCAACCAGGGTGGGCAGCCCACAGGCGCCGGCGGCACCTTTAAGCTGGGCGGCATCGGCCCGCTGACCACCGACACCGCCATCTACGGCAAGGCCGCCATGAACGGCGCCCAGATCGCCGTGGACGAGATCAACGCCCTGGGCGGCCCCATCCAGTTTGAGCTCCAGGCCGAGGACGACCAGGCCGACCCCGAGCTGGGCGTCAACGCCTACCACAAGCTGCTGGACGACGGCGCGCAGATCATTGTGGGCAGCGTCACCTCCGGCTCCGGCATTGCCGTGTCCGCTGAGACCTACAAGGATCGGGTGTTTACCCTGACCCCCTCCGGCTCCTCCGTGGACGTGATCAGCGGCAAGGACAACGTGTTCCAGGTGTGCTTCACCGACCCCAACCAGGGCACCGGCTCCGCCGACTACATTGCTGAGAATTTCTCCGGGGCCAAGGTGGCCGTCATCTACCGCAACGACGACGCCTACTCCCAGGGCATCCGGGACACCTTCGTGGCCGAGGCCGAGACCAAGGGCATGAGCATTGTCTACCAGGGCACCTTTACCAAGGACACCCAGACCGACTTCTCCGTCCAGCTGGCGGGCGCCCAGAACGCCGGGGCGGATGTGCTGTTCCTGCCCATCTACTACCAGCCTGCCTCCGTGATCCTGGCCCAGGCCGCCGCCATGAGCTATGCCCCCACTTTCTTCGGGGTGGACGGGATGGACGGCATCCTGGCTATGGAAGGCTTTGATACCTCCCTGGCCGAGGGCGTGATGCTGCTCACCCCCTTCTCCGCCGACGCGGAGGACGAGCGCACTCAGGGCTTTGTGAAGAAGTATAACGAGCTCTATGGCGAGATCCCCAACCAGTTTGCCGCCGACGGCTACGACGCGGTGTACGTCATCTACGAGGCGATCCAGGCCGCCGGATGCACCAGCGACATGAGCGCCGCCGACATCTGCGAGGCGCTGGTGAAGGCCATGACCGCCATCTCCGTGGACGGGCTCACCGGCCAGGGCATGACCTGGCAGTCCACCGGCGAGGTGTCCAAGGCCCCCATGGCCGTGGTCATCAAGGACGGCGTGTACGTCACCCCTTGACCTTACGGGCGCGTATTCAGGTTCATATCTTCTGTTCCAGGCTGTGACGGGGACGGGGGCACGGTGTTCCGCGCCCCCGTTTCTGGCACATGGCCAATGTGAGAAAAAGAGAGGTGCGTCTATGGAATTCCTTTCCTATCTGATCAGCGGGATCAGCCTGGGGAGCGTGTACGCCATCATCGCCCTGGGGTATACCATGGTGTACGGCATCGCCAAAATGCTCAACTTCGCCCACGGCGACGTTATCATGGTGGGCGGCTACGTCTCCTTCTGCGCCGTGTCCTACCTGGGGCTGCCCGGCTGGCTGTCGGTGGTGCTGGCCATGGCGGTATGTACGGCGCTGGGCGTGGTCATTGAGGGGCTGGCCTACAAACCCCTGCGGCAGGCCACCTCCCTGGCGGTGCTCATCACCGCTATCGGCGTGAGCTATTTCCTGCAAAACGCGGCCCAGCTCATCTGGGGGGCCTCCCCCAAGGGGTATACCCCCCTCATCCCCACCACCAACGCCCAGGGGGAGCCCAATACCCTGCGGCTGTTCGGCGGGCAGCTGTCCATCTCCTACATCTCCCTGTTCACCATGGGGGCGTGTATTGTCATCATGGTTCTGCTCACTCTCTTCACCAACCGGACCAAGCTGGGCAAGGCCATGCGGGCCTGCTCGGAGGACAAGGGGGCGGCCCAGCTCATGGGCATCAACGTCAACGCCACCATTTCGCTGACCTTCGCCATCGGCTCCGCCCTGGCGGCGGTGGCGGGGGGGCTGCTGTGCTCCTTTACCACCTCCCTCATGCCCACCACCGGCTCCATGCCCGGCATCAAGGCGTTTACAGCCGCGGTGTTCGGCGGCATCGGCTCCATCCCCGGGGCCTTTCTGGGAGGCATCCTGCTGGGGGTTATCGAGTCGCTGGCCAAGGCGTACATCTCCACCCAGCTGGCCAACGCCATCCTGTTCGCCGTACTCATCATCGTGCTGCTGGTAAAGCCGTCGGGCCTGCTGGGCAAGTACGTGCCCGAGAAAGTGTGAGGTGGCCGGGATGAAAAAGCTGATACAGAAAATCAAGGGCCTGAAAAAGACCACCAAGGTGGATTTCGCCACCTATCTGGGGGTCATCCTGGCCTTCGTCATCGTCAATCTCCTGCGGACGGGTGGCCTGCTCAACCGCTCCCTCACCGGGATGCTGGTGCCCATCTGCGCCTATATCGTTATGGCGGTGTCCCTCAACCTGACGGTGGGCATCCTGGGCGAGCTGTCCCTGGGGCACGCGGGCTTTATGAGCGTGGGGGCCTTCTCCGGCGTCATCGCCGCCCAGAGCCTCCAGGGGTCCATCCCCTCTGCACCGGCGCGGCTGGTTATCGCCATCCTGGTGGGCGCGGTTTTTGCTGCTGCGGCGGGGTTCATTGTGGGCGTGCCTGTGCTGCGCCTGCGGGGGGACTACCTGGCCATCGTCACTCTGGCCTTTGGCGAGATTATCAAGGAGCTCATCAACTGCCTGCTGGTGGGCTATGACAGCCGGGGGCTGCATATGGCCTTCAACATCAGCGGCAGCCTGACCATCAACGACCTGGGTCTGGAGCCGGGGGGGATGGCTATCATCAAGGGGGCCCAGGGGGCCACCGGAACCACCGCAATATCCACCTTTACTGCGGGATTTGTGCTCATTATGATTACCCTGGTCATTGTGCTCAACCTGGTGCGCAGCCGGGCGGGACGGGCCATCATGGCCCTACGGGACAACCGTATCGCCGCCGAGAGCGTGGGCGTCAACGTGACCAAGTACAAGTTGATGGCCTTTGTCACCTCCGCCTCCCTGGCGGGGGCCGCCGGGGCGCTGTATGGCCTGAACTACTCCAACCTGGCGGCCAGCAAGTTCAGCTTCGATACCTCCATCCTGGTGCTGGTCTACGTAGTGCTGGGGGGGTTGGGCAATATGTGGGGGTCCATCATCGCCGCCGCCGTGCTGTATATTCTGCCCGAGGCCCTGCGGGAGTTCGCCGACTACCGGATGCTGGTGTACGCGGTAGTGCTCATCCTGGTGATGCTGGCCACCAACAACGACCAGCTCAAGGCCCTGGCGGGCCGAATCCTCCCCAAGCGAAAGGGGGCTGCGGACAATGGCTGAGAAAAAGGTGTTTGAAAAGGGCAAAATGGTGCCCGTGCCCAGCGTGTCCATCATCCCGGAGCGGGACCTGGGCAAAACCCCCATCCTGGAGTGCAGCCACTTAGGCATCGACTTCGGCGGCCTCACCGCTGTCAACGAGTTCAATATCACCGTGGGCCGCACCGAGATCGCCGGCCTCATCGGCCCCAACGGCGCGGGCAAGACCACGGTGTTCAACCTGCTCACCAAGGTCTATCAGCCCACCCGGGGCACCATCCTGCTGGACGGCATCGACACCCACGGCAAAAACCCCGCCCAGATCAACCGCATGGGCATCGCCCGCACCTTCCAGAACATCCGGCTGTTCAACAACCTGTCCGTGGAGGACAATGTGAAGATCGGCCTGCACAACCAGGAGAAGTATTCCATGGTGTCCGGCATCCTCCGCCTGCCCAAGTACTGGCGGCAGGAGAAGGCCGCCCACCAGCGGGCGCTGGAGCTGCTGTCCATCTTCGACATGCAGCACATGGCCAACTACCAGGCCGGTTCCCTGCCCTACGGCGCCCAGCGGCGGCTGGAGATCGTCCGGGCGCTGGCCACCAACCCGTCCCTGCTGCTGCTGGACGAGCCGGCGGCGGGCATGAACCCGTCGGAGACAGCTGAGCTGATGGAGAATATCGTCAAGATCCGGGACACCTTCCAAATCGCCATCATGCTCATCGAGCATGACATGAGCCTGGTCATGGGCATCTGCGAGGGCATCTGTGTGCTCAACTTCGGCCAGATCATCGCCAAGGGCACCGCGGAGGAGATCCAGTCCAACCCCACGGTCATCGAGGCCTACCTGGGCAAGCAGCAGTGAGGAGGGTGCGAATATGCTGAAGGTAAACGACATCAACGTCTATTACGGCGCCATCCACGCCATCAAAGGCGTGTCCTTCCAGGTCAGCGAGGGCGAGGTGGTCACCCTCATCGGGGCCAACGGCGCGGGCAAGTCCACCATTTTGAACACGGTGTGCGGTTTGCTCCGCTCCCGCACCGGCTCGGTGGAGTTTTTGGGAAAGAACCTGGCCAGCCTCCCCGCCCACAAGATCGTGGAGTTGGGTATGGCCCACGTCCCCGAGGGGCGGCGCATCTTCCAGCAGATGACGGTGGAGGAAAACCTGGAGATGGGGGCCTATACCCAGGCCCGCTCCACCATTGAACCCGGCCTGGAGCGGGTGTACGGGCAGTTTCCCCGGCTGAAGGAGCGCCGCCGTCAGGTGGCCGGCACCCTGTCCGGTGGTGAGCAGCAGATGCTGGCTATGGGCCGGGGGCTGATGTCCGGCCCCAGGCTGCTGATGCTGGACGAGCCGTCCATGGGGCTTGCGCCCATTTTGGTGGAGCAGATCTTCGACATCATCCGGCAGCTCCACCAGGCGGGCGTCACCATTCTGCTGGTGGAGCAAAACGCCCAAATGGCCCTCAGCGTGGCCGACCGGGGCTATGTGCTGGAGACGGGCAAGATTGTGGCCACCGGGGCCGGGGCGGACCTGCTCCGGGACGAGACGGTGAAGAAAGCGTACCTGGGCGGCTGAAACCGGCGGAAAAGGCAAAAAAGGGGGCGGCGTGTTTCACGCCGCCCCCTATCGTTTTTAGCGCTTCAGCCGGTCCATGACCGCCTGCTCCACCCTGTCGCCGTACTTCATAGCCAGCAGAAATACCGCCAGCCCGCCCGCGCCCAGCAGCGCCATCCCCCACCAGGGGATGGACAGGGTGGCGCTGCCCACCATACAGGCCACCAGCAGCCCCCAGGGCCGGGCGATGAGCGCCAGCAGGAAAAACCGCCGGAAGGAGATGTCGGTCAGCCCCGCCAGGATGCACAAAAGGTCGTCGGGGAAGAAGGGGAAGAGGAAGGCCAGGGCTAAAAATACGTCCCGCTTCCGGCGGATCACATCCAGGTATTTGTCCGACAGCTTTTCGCTGACAAACTGGCCGGCGAACTGCTGGCCCAGGGCCCGGGCCAGGGCGAAGACGATGGCCGAGCCCAATGTCACCGCCCCCCAGGTGAGCAGGAAGGCGGGCCACAGCCCGAACAGGTAGGCCCCCGCCGCGGCGGTGATGTTGCTGGGTATGGGGGCAACGATGACGGACACCAGCTGCACCCCGAAATAGGCCAGCTGGGACCAGGGGGCGCACCGGGCGATATACTCCCCCAGCGCCTGCCGGGAGCCGGTGGCCTCGAAAAAGCCGGTGGCGTACAGCGCCCACACGCTGCCCCCCAGGATGGCGATGGTCAGCGCCCAGAGAAATATTTTCAGCGGTTTATTTTCCATAAAAGCCCCTGCCTTCCGCAGTTTTTTGTCTATGCCTATTATAGCGGCTAAATGGAAAATCGCAACAAAGGTTCTCTTCAAAAATCATGAAGATTTCTTTAGGGTTGGGGCGCAGACGCCGAAAGCCCCCGGAGCGCAGCTCCGGGGGCTTCCATTTACTGTCAGTCGGTAACGTAGGGCAGCAGGGCCACGTGACGGGCGCGCTTGATGGCGTCGGTCAGCTGGCGCTGGTGCATGGCGCAGGTGCCGGTGGTGCGGCGGGGCAGGATCTTGGACCGCTCGGACAGGTAGCGCTTGAGCTTCTGGGCGTCCTTGTAGTCGATCTGTTCCACCTTGTCGACGCAGAACGCGCACACCTTGCGGCGCTTGCGGTTGCCGCGGGGCTTCGCATTATCCATAGCCATAATTGGCAGACCTCCTTATGTTGAGATGGCCCTCCCTGTTTTAGAAGGGCAGGTCGCCGTCGTCGTCAGCCAGCTCGGCAAACTGGTCGCCGCCGGTTGGGACGCCGTAGTCGGCGGGGGGGGCCGCGGGTGCGGCAGAGCGGGAGCCGTAACCGCCGCGCTCACCATAGCTGCCGCCGCCGTAGCCGGGGGCTGCGCCGTAGCTTCCGCCCCGGTCGCCGTCGCCGTCCCGGCGGGAGTCGGCGAAGTAGACATTGTCCGCCACCACTTCGGCGGAGGTGCGGCGGTTGCCGTCCTTATCGGTCCAGTCCCGCATTTGCAGCCGGCCCTCTACCACGGCCATACGGCCCTTGGCGAAATAGCGGCTGACGAACTCACCGGTGCCGCGCCAGGCCACCACGTCGATCCAGTCGGTGGCGCGCTCGCCGGTGTTCTTGTCCTTGAAGTCCCGGTCCACCGCCAGGCGGAAGGTGGCCACAGGGGTGCCGGACTGGGTGTGGCGCAGCTCTGGGTCACGGGCCAGACGGCCCATGATAACGATGTGATTGAGCATAGAGTCTCCTTCCTCAGGCGTCCTTGCTGACAATGATGGAGCGCATGACGCTCACATTGATCCGCATCAGACGGTCCAGCTCGGCGGGGAAGGCAGAGTCGGCGGAGAAGGTCATCAGGACGTAGTAGCCCTCCTCCAGGTCGTTGATGGGGTAGGCCAGGCGCCGCTTGCCCCACTCGTCCACCTCGGACACGGAGCCGCGGCCTTCGGCCAGCTCCTTGAAGCGGGCCACCAAGGCAGCGGTCTCCTCCTCACCCAGGGCGGGGTTGAGGACGTAGAGCACCTCGTAATTGCCACTCACTTTTGCCATTGTGTTTGCACCTCCTTATGGTCTTATGGCCTCCGAACGCGCCGGAGGCAAGGATGTTATTGCCGTGCGCATGATAGCGCAGACTAATTTAGTATACACGAAAACCCGCCTTTGTCAAGGGGTCAGAGGCGTTTTTCCGGGGATTTTCCCGCATTTTTCCCCGTTTGCGGCCTGCCCCAGAGGTAGAGGAAGGCGGCGCGCCTGACAGGGGGGAGGCAGGCGCACAGCCGTGCCCGCTGCGCGTCCACCAGGGCGCGCATCACGTCCGCCTCCTCCGAGGTGAGGGGGTGCTGGCTGAAGCGGGCCTTTTGGGCCAGCTCCTGCGCCTGCGGTTCCACCAGCCCGCCCCAGCGGCGCAGCCGCAGCAGGCAGCGGTAGGCGTACAGGGCGGCCCGGCCGGGATCCAGCCCGGACAGCCGACAGGCCCGGAGGCGCTTGGGAAGGAACTGCCCCAGCCACAGCAGCACGGCCACCCCGGCCAGGAGGGCCGCCCCTTTTGCGGCTTTGACCAGGGGGGCGGCATCGAACCCGCCGCCCTGGGGGGCGTTCTCCCCGGGGGGGAGGGGGGCGCCGGGAGGCTGGGAGGCGTCTATCCCCTGGGAGGGCGTGGGGGTGGGTGCGGGCGCATGGCTTTCCGGGGCGGGGGCGGAGGATGCGGCGCCGGACTCCTCGCGTGTAAAAGGGGCCCAGTCGAACGCGGCGGCGGGAGTGACCTCCATCGGATACCACCCATATCCGTCCACATACACCTCCACCCAGGCGTGGGCGGCGAAGTCGGGCACGCGCACCTCCTGCCCCGGCTGGGTCTGGACGGTGTAGCCCTGGACATACCGGGCGGGGACGCCTAGGGCACGCAGCATCAGCACGGCGGCGGAGGCGTAGTGCATGCAGTACCCCCGGCGGCTGTCGTTTAGAAAATAGAACACCGGGTCCGCTCCCTCCGGGGCGGTGGGGGCGGCGGGGTCGTAGACGCACAGCTTTTCTAAAATATCCCCAATCCGCCAGGCGTAGGTCAGGGGGCCGGGAAAACCATCGCCCGGCAGGTAGTGGTAGTTGTCATAGTAAAGCTGCTTGAGATAGCTCTCCATCCCCTCCGGCACGTCCAGATAGTGGCCGTATACATAGTCCTGGTAGAGCTGCTGGGGAACGCCGGCAGATACGTACATGGGGGCGGAATCCGGCGGCATGAAGGCCAGGGTGTAGCGGAGCAGGCCCGATCGGTGGGCCAGGCAGCTGTCCCGCACCGGCATCACCCCCGCCTGTGCCCAGTCCTGGTCCAGCAGGTGGTAAGGGGCGAACACGGCGGAGGTGCCCACGGTGCTCACCTTGACGGTGTATTCTTCCGCAGGAAGCAACTGGCTGGATACAGCCTTGACCTCCACGCTGTTCAAGTACAGGGTGGGGAAAACCGGCGGGGGTGGGGCGTTCTGTGCCCCCGCCTCCTCCAGGGCGTCTAGGTACTCCTGGTAGGTTGCCTCCCCCAGCTCGCTCCAGCGCCCGTCCTCATACCGGCCCAGGGCGGAGCCCCACAGGTAGAGCCGCCCCCCGTAATTGCTCTCCAAGCGCAGCATGGTGCGCCCGGTGTAGCGCAGGGGGCCGGCGCTGGACAGGTCCGCGTCCTGGGCGGAGCCCATATAGGTGACGGTGGACTGAAAGGGGCCGTCCCACTGGGAGAAGAGCTCAGACAAGCGGTCCCCGGCGGCGTGGAGCCGTTCCTCCGCCCGCAGGGCCCAGCCCGGGCGGGTGTAGCCCTCCCGGGGCAGGGCCAGGGTAAGGGCGAACAGAGCCAGTCCCGCAGCTGGCAGGGCCGCCAGGGTGAGCGCCCCCCGGCGGCTGGGGGCGGCCCACTTGCACAAATCGGTGAGCAGCATGGCGCACCAGCAGGCGCACAGGGCCATAAAGGGGGGCCAGTGGGGGTACAGGTCGGCCATCAGGCCGGGGAGCAGGGGGGGCAGGGTGAGAGCCAGTACCATCCACCACCGCCGGGCGCGCACCACCGCCCAGCCCAGCGCCAGGGCCAGCGCCGCCAGGGCCAGCAGAAGAAACTGCCCGGCGGCCTCGCCCTCCTTCAGAAGGGAGAGGCCGGGGTCGTACTGGAAGGCCCACCCCCAGCTCACCCGGCGGGCAAACAGGTGGGTGATTGTGCGCAGGGTGAGCCCCGCGCCCTGGACCATGCCCTCCCAGCGCAGCGCGGCAATCCCGGCCAGCAGGGCGGCCAGCCCGCCCGACGCCAGCCCGCAGAACCGGGACAGAGACCAGGCGCACAGCGCCGCCAGGGCGAAAATCCCCGCCGCCAGGAGGAAGAAGTCCGTCCGGGCGGCGCAGAGATCCAGCGGGGTGGGCGAAACGGACTGCCAATCGCCGTACAGCGACAGAAACGAGCCGGCCAGCCCCATGAGGGCGCAGGCCAGCAGCGCCCCGTCCCCCAGAAGGGTGAGGGGGGACAGCCGCTTTTCCTGGTCAGCCACCGTCCTCACCCCCCTCCTGGGCCACGTGGATGCGGAAGGAGGCGCCGCCGGAGAGCTGCGGCAGCTCCGGGAGGCTGTCCAGCTTTGGGCCCGTCCGGGGGGCGGGGGAGCCCAGCAGGGCCGCGAGGCAGTCCTGCAGCTCCTTCTCGTCGGAGACGGGGCAGAGCTGGGGCCGGCCGTCCCGCTCCAGCCAGAGGACGGCGTGGGGCCGCTGTATGTTCAGCAGGGCGCGGCTCAGCCCCAGCAGCTTGTCCAGCAGCCGGTCCAGCTCGCCGGGGGAGCCCAGGCGGTCCAGGGTGAGCAGGGGCAGGGGGAGGGCGGCGTCCGCCCGCTCCCGCACGATGAGCTTGTCCCACTTGGAGGACAGCTTCCAGTGCACTGCCCGCATGGGGTCGCCGGGGCGGTAGTCCCGCAGGTCGTATTCCTCCCCCGGCCCCCGGCGGACGGCGCCGCAGGGGGCCGGGGCGCCCAGCCCCTCGGGGAGAAGGGGGGGAGGCGTCTCAGCGGGGATAGGGCGGCACAGCAGGCGGGCGGGGGGCGGGGAGGGCAGGCGCCGGGAGAACAGCCCCAGGTAGTCGTACACCCGGATTTTGTCCGCCCGGAGCTCCACCACCCCGCAGTGGCCGGTGGGGGCGGACAGGTCGGCGGGCCTCCTCCGGGCCACGCCGGACATGGACAGCCTCCGGCGCTGGGTGTGGCCGGTGAGCAGGTTCTTCTCCTCGGTGCGCAGTACCAGCCGGGCCAGGGGGAGCAGGCCGGGTATGTCCACCGACACCTGCCAACAGCCCTCCCCGCCCCGGTCCGCTGCGGTGGGGAGGGCGGCCAGCGCCAGGCGGCAGCCCAGCATTCCCCGCAGGGACATGGCCAGCGACAGCAGCGGCAGAACAAGGCACAGCGCCAGCAGAAAGTGGGCCAGGTAGTTTTCGTTGGTGATCTGGAACAGCAGCGCCCCGGCCAGCGTCAGGGCGTATATCATGCGGCGCAGGGCCATGGCGCTCACCGAAGGCGGGGGGCCGGCACCGAGGCCAGCACCTCCCCGGCGATCTGGACGGCGCGCCGGGCATCGAGGGCAGATCCGGCGGGGAGCACCAGCCGGTGGGCGATGGCGTCCGTCCAGATATAGCGCACATCGTCGGGCACCACGTAGTCCCTCCCGTGGAGGAAGGCGCACGCCCGGCACAGCGCCGCCAGGGAGATGCCCGCCCGGGGGCTGGCCCCCTGGGCCAGCTGTGGGTGGTTCCGGGTGGCCTGCACCAGACGGAGGATATAGTCCAGTACGTCCTCGTGGACAAACACCCCGCCGGCCTGGGTGCGCAGCTGGGCCAGTTGAGCGGCGTCGGCGGCCTGCCGCACCTCCTCCATGGGGTCGCCTTGCAGCTTGCGCCGGAGCAGGTCCAGCTCGTCCCGGGGCTCGGGATAGCCCAAGCTCAGGCGCAGGGCGAAGCGGTCCAGCTGGGAGTCGGGCAGCAGCTGGGTGCCGGAGGCCCCCGCCGGGTTCTGGGTGGCGATGACCAGAAAGGGGGCGGGCACAGGGCGGGACACGCCGTCCACCGTCACCCTGCCCTCCTCCATGGCCTCCAGCAGGGCGGACTGGGTGCGGCTGGTGGCCCGGTTGAGCTCATCGGCCAGAAACAGGTTGCACAGCAGCGCGCCTGGCTGGTACTCCATCTGCCCGGAGGCCTTGTTGTAGAGGGAAAAGCCGGTGAGGTCGGAGGGCATCACGTCGGGGGTGAACTGGACGCGGTTATATTTCAGCCCCAGGGCCTTAGAAAAGGCGATGGCCATGGTGGTCTTGCCCACGCCGGGGATGTCCTCCAGCAGGATATGGCCCCGGGCCAGGATGGCCATGAGGATCTTGACCACGATCTCATCCTTGCCCACCACGGCCTTCTTCACTTCATTGACCACCTGGACGGCCAGATGGATTTCGCTCATGGTATCTCACTTCCTTGGAGAGGCTTACAAACTATTATAACAAAAAAAGCGGAGCTTGAACAGCCCTTTGTGCTTTTGCCCAAGGGGCAAGAGCCTGTTTCATATATAGAACAATGCCGGTTGGCGAGGGGGTTTCCCACCAGGCGAGGTGGAACTTCGCGGGAATAACTGTGTTTATTTCAAGAAAACTCAACGAAGCATGGCGAGAAAGGATTCGGCAAATGGCGTTTTGAGAGATTTTAAACAGGCTCTAAGGACGCAAAGAGCACCGCCGGCCTCCGCCGGCGGTGCTCTTCGTGTTTTTTTCTTACAATGCGCTCAGGCCAGCTTGGCCTTGGCCGTCTCGGTGAGCTGGGTAAAGGCGGCCTTGTCGTTGACGGCCAGCTCGGCCAGCATCTTGCGGTTGATCTCCACGCCGGCCAGCTTCAGGCCGTGCATGAAGGTGGAATAGTTCATGCCGTTCATCTTGCACCCGGCGCTGATGCGGGCGATCCACAGCTGGCGGAAATCGCGCTTCTTCAGCCGGCGGCCCACGTAGGCGTACTGCAGGGACTTCATCACCTGCTCATTGGCCATCTTGAAATGCTTGCTCTTGGCACCCCAGTAACCCTTGGCCAGCTTGAGGATCTTATTCCTTCTCTTGCGCGTCATCATCGCGCCCTTGACTCGTGCCATTGTTGTTCAGCCTCCTATAATTGAGTGAAATATGATGTTATCCCTTATTTGTAGGGGACCATGCGCTTGATGGTGGCCGCGTTGGTCACGTCGGCGTAGCCGCCCTTGCGGAGGCTCCTCTTGAGCTTGCGGGTTTTGCCGTGGCCGTTGAGCAGGTGGCTCTTGTTGGCGTGGGCGCGCTTGACCTTCCCGTTCTTGGTCAAATTGAAGCGCTTCTTGGCGCCGCTGTGGGTTTTGACTTTAGGCATGGCGGTTGTCTCCTTTTCGTTGTAAGTTAATGGTGTCACGCTTCGCGCACGGTTGGACGCTCGGTCCGCTTCGGCTCGGCCTGGTCTGCGGGGCGCTGCGCACCCCTGCGCCAGGCCCCGCTCCAAGCTCCCGCACAGTCGCACGCTCAGCGCTTCGGTATCTTAGCGGACAGGAAAATGCTCATGTGCCGCCCTTCCAGCCTGGGCTCCTTGTCCAGCACGGAAAGTTCCGCGCACTGCTCGGCGAAGTCCAGCAGCAGCTTGCGCCCGATGTCGGTGTGGGCCATCTCACGGCCCCGGAAACGGACGGTAACCTTCACCCGGTTGCCCTCCGCCAGAAACTTCTGGGCGTTGCGCAGCTTGGTGTTGAAGTCGCCGATGTCGATGCCGGGGGACATCCGCACCTCCTTGATTTCCACCACGTGCTGGTTCTTTTTGGCCTCCTTCTCCCGCTTGGCCTGCTCGAAACGGTACTTGCCGTAGTCCATGAGCTTGCACACAGGGGGGGTGGCGGTGGGGGAAATCTTGACCAGGTCCAGCCCGGCCTCGTCGGCGCGCTCCTGAGCCTCCCGGGCGGACATGACGCCCAGCTGGGCGCCGTCGGCGCCGATGAGCCGCACCTCCCGGTCGCGGATCTCCTCGTTGATCTGATGAGCCGTATTAGCTATGGTCACGCACCTCCAGATAAAAAATAAATACGCGGATGCGAAAAAGCACCCACGTCCACAACAAAACCCGCACAGCCTGTGCGTGTTTCACCATGTTAACCCCCTCGCCTGCGGCGGGAGGTGAGGACGGCGGCGCCATTCCTGCTTCCTTTTGCCCAAGTATCATACCAGATGAAGGAAGGTTTGTCAACAGCTTTTTTTCCGGGGCCCTGTGTGGTATGATGGAGAAAAACCGCGAAAGGGGGCCGGGCCATGCTGAACCTGCTGTATGCCCGGGCGGGGAGGGACATCCGGGGGGAGCTGCTGGAGCGGATGGGGGCTTCCCCCGCCCGCCGCCGCCTGCTCATCGTGCCCGAGCAGTTTTCCCACGAGAGCGAGCGGGCCATGTGCGCCGCCCTGGGGGGCGGGGCGTCCATGTCCTGCGAGGTGCTGTCCTTCACCCGGCTGGCCGGGCGGCTCACCGATGCTGCCGGGGGCGGGGCCGCCCCCATGCTGGACGCGGGGGGCCGGATGCTGCTGATGTACGCCGCGCTGCGGAAGGTGTCCGACGCGCTGGCCACCTACCGCGCCCCCTCCCGCAAGCCCGCGTTTCTCACGGGCCTTTTGGCCACGGTGGACGAGTGCCGCTCCTACCGGGTGGAGCCGGAGACCCTCATGGCCGCCGGGGAGGAGCTGGGGGGCCGGCAGGGGGATAAGCTGAAGGACCTGGGGCTGATCTACGCCGCCTACCGGGCGCTGGAAGCCGGGTGCGCCGCCGACCCCAGAAGCCGGCTGGACCGGCTGGCGGTCCAGCTGGAGGACACCCGCTGGGGGGAGGGCATGGCCTTTTATGTCTACGGCTTCACCGATTTCACCCCCCAGGAGGAGCGGGTGCTGTCCGCCCTCATGGCCCAGGGGGAGCTGACGGCGGCCCTGGTATGCGATACCGGGGACGATCCCTCCGGCGTCTTCCGCCCCGCCCTGCGCTGTGCCAAGCGTCTGGCGCGGCTGGCAAAGGCCAACGCCGTCCCCGTCCGGGAGGAGACCCTGGACAGGCCGCTGGCACGCCACCCCTCCCTGGCCTTCCTGGAGCAAAACCTGTTCGGCCCCAACCCGGAAACGCCCTGGGCCGGTGAGTGCGCCGTGGTCCGGGTGTCCGCCGCCACCCCCCGCCAGGAGGCGGAGTGGTGTGCCGCCGAGATCCTGCGGCTGCTGCGGGAGGAGGATTACCGCTGCCGGGATATCGCCGTGTGCGCCCGGCGGCTGGACGGGTATGGGGAGCTTGTCGAGAGCGTATTCGCCCGGTACGGGGTGCCGGTGTTTTTGTCCGCCATGGAGGACATCCTGGAAAAGCCGGTGCTGGCCCTGGTGACCTCCGCCCTGGCCGCGGCGGGGTCGGACTATCCCTATGAGGAGCTGTTCCGCTACCTGAAAACCGGGCTGACAGGCATTACGGAGGAGGAGCGGGACCTGCTGGAAAACTACGCCCTCACCTGGGACCTGAAGGGCTCGGCCTGGACGCGGCAGAAGCCCTGGGACATGCATCCGGAGGGTTACGGCAGGGAATTCTCCCCGGCGGATACGGCCTTTGTGGCGTGGCTGGACGGCCTGCGCCGGAAGGTGATCGCCCCGCTGGAGAAGCTGCGGAAGGATCCGGACAAGACGGGGAAGGGCCGGGCACTGGCCCTGTACCAGCTGCTGGAGGACATCGCCCTGCCCGCCCGGCTGGGCCGGCGGGCGGACAGCCTGGAGGAGCGGGGGGAGCGCACCGCCGCCGCCCAGTACCGCCAGCTGTGGGACATCCTGGTGGGGGGGCTGGAGCAGTGCGCCCTGCTGCTGGGGGAGACGGAGCTGGAGCTGGAGGAGTTTTCCCGGCTGTTCTCCCTGGTGCTGTCCCAATACGACGTGGGGGCCATCCCGGTGTCGCTGGACGCGGTGACGGTGGGGGACGCCCCCCGCATGGCCCACAAGGAGGTCAAGGCGCTGTTCCTGCTGGGGGCGGACGGCGGCGCCATCCCGGACCGCGCCGTCTCGCCGGGGCTGTTCAGCGACCAGGACCGGGACGCGCTGTCCGCCATGGAGGTGGAGCTGGCCCCACGGCAGGAGGACAAGCTGCGCCGGGAGATGACCATCGCCTATGAGACCTGCTGCCGCCCGACCCGGCGGCTGTACGTGAGCTATTCCACCGGGTCGGGGGACGAGCAAAAGACCCCCTGCTTCCTCTGGGAGCGGCTGGGGGCGCTGTTCCCGGCCGCCCCGGTGCGGGACGGGGGCGGCCCCCTGGCCCGGCTGGCCGCCCCGGACGCGGCGCTGGAGCTGGCGGGGCGGGACCCGGCTGTGGCGGAGGCTTTGGGGCGGGTGCCCGGCCTGGCCGGCCGGGTGGAGCGCATCCGAAGCGCGGCCGGCTGGCGGCGGGGGCGGCTGTCCCGCCCGGCGGTGGACGCCCTGTTCGGCGCCGTGGCGCCCATGTCCGCCTCCAGGCTGGATCTGATGAACTCCTGCCACTTCGGCTATTTCCTCCGCTTCGGGCTGGACGCCAAGCCCCGGCAGCGGGCGGCCTTCCGGGCTGCGGACTACGGAACCTTTGTCCACGACGTGCTGGAAAACACCCTGCGCGGGGCCAAGGAGGAGGGGATCGCCCTGGACGACGTGCAGGCGGTGGAGCGGCTGTCCCAGGCGGCGGCGGAGCGCTATGAGCGGGAGGTGCTGTCCGGCCTGGAGGGGGAGCCCGCCCGGCTGCGGTATCTCTTCCAGCGGATGAAGGGGGCGGCGCTGGCGGTGGCCCGGAGCGTATGCGCGGAGCTGGCCGCGTCCGACTTCACCCCCGCCGCCTTTGAGCTGGGCTTCGGCCCGGGCAGGGACCTGCCCCCGGTGGAGGTGGAGCAGGGGGTGCGCCTGCGGCTGACCGGCTTTGTGGACCGGGTGGACCAGTGGGAACACAACGGGAAGCGCTACCTGCGGGTGGTGGATTACAAGACGGGCAAGAAGAGCTTCGACTTTGCCGACGTGGAGGACGGGCGGGGGCTCCAGATGCTGCTCTACCTCTTTGCCCTCAGCCGGGCGGGGGGGCGGCTGTTCGGCCCCGGCGAGGCCGTCCCCGCCGGCGTGCTGTACGTCCCCGCCCGCACGCCCCTGGTGGACGGCGAGCGGGGCATGTCCGACGGGGAGGTCCGACGGGCCAGGGACCGCCTGCTCCGCCGCCAGGGGCTGGTGCTGGACGACCGGCCGGTGCTGGACGCCATGGAGCGGGCCCAGGGCGGGGAATACCGCT
Source organism: uncultured Oscillospiraceae bacterium (assembly GCA_910588105.1). GTDB lineage: Bacteria > Bacillota > Clostridia > Oscillospirales > Oscillospiraceae > Enterenecus. The sequence continues at coordinate 21,512 of CAJUQD010000035.1, forward strand.
TCCTGCCCGTGGGCACGGGCCGGGGCGGGGGCGATTACCTGGTCACCCCGGAGCAGATGGACGCCCTGGACGGGTATATCACCGCCGCGCTGCGCGCCGCCGCCGGGGAGCTGGCGGCGGGCAATATCGACGCCGACCCCTATTGGCAGGGGGCGGACAAAACCCCCTGCCGCTGGTGCGACTACAAGGCGGCCTGCCACTTTGAGGAGGGCTGCGGGGACCGGCGGCGGTTCCGCCGGGGCGTGAAGGCGGCGGAGTTCTGGGACTGGATGGACAGGCGGGAGGAGGATGGCCATGGCCGTTGAGCTGACAAGGGAACAGCGCGCCGCCGCGGAAAACCGGGGGGGCGACCTGCTGGTGTCCGCCGCCGCCGGGTCGGGCAAGACCCGCGTGCTGGTGGAGCGGCTGATGGGCTATGTGGAGGCGGGCGAGGACATTGACCGCTTCCTGGTCATCACCTTCACCAACGCGGCGGCGGCGGAGCTGCGCGACCGCATCGCCGGGGCCATCCAAGCCAGATTGGCCCAAAACCCGGGAAACCGGCACCTGAGGCGGTGCGCCACGCTGGTATACAACGCCAAAATCTGCACCATTGACGCTTTCTGCCTGGAGCTTCTGCACCAGTGGGGCCACCTGGCGGAGCTGGACCCGGACTTCGGCGTGTGCGACGAGGGGATGGGGGAGGAGCTGCGCCGCCGCGCCCTGGAGGAGGTGCTGGAGGAGCGGTACGCCAACATCCAAAACGACGCCGCCTTTGCCGCGCTTGTCGACGCCCTGGCGGGGGAGCGGGACGACCAGACCCTGGAGGACGCGGTGCTCTATATCCACAAGCGGGCCCAGGCCCAGGCCGACCCGGCGGGGTGGCTGACAGGCCGGAAGCGGGATTTTGTGCTGCCGGCGGGCATGGGCCCGGAGGACACCCCCTGGGGCCGGGTCCTGCTGGAGGACGCCGGGGAGCTGGCGCAAAGCTGGCTGGACGCCCTGCGTCGGCTGCGGGACGAGATCTATTTCGACGAGGCGCTGGAGAAAAACTACGGCGCGTCCCTGGAGGGCACCATCGCCGCCCTGGGACAGCTGCGGGAGGCGGCGGGCCGGGGCTGGGACAGCGCGGCGGCCTGCTTCCCCATCCCCTTTCCCCCGGCGGGGAGGAAGAAGGGGGAGTGCGACGAGGCGCTGAAGGCGCGCATGACCGCCCTGCGCAAGCGGTGCAAGGCCCAGCTGAACGAGCTGGGGGAGCGCTTTGACCTCACGGCGGACCAGGCCATGGACGACCTGCGCGGGGTGGGTCCGGCCATGGCCGCCCTGCTGGACGTGACGGTGCAGTTCGGCGCGGCGTTCACCGCCCTCAAGGGGAAACGCCGCCTCATCGACTTTGCCGACGGGGAGCACCTGGCGGCGGCGCTGCTGCGGGAGGCGGACGGTTCCCCCTCCCAGCTGGCCCTGGACGTGGGGCGGCAGTTCCGGGAGATCATGGTGGACGAGTACCAGGACACCAACGCCGTGCAGAACGCCGTCTTCGGCGCGCTGTCCTGCGGAGGGAACCTCTTTATGGTAGGGGACGTGAAGCAGTCCATCTACCGCTTCCGGCTGGCGGAGCCGGGCATCTTCCTGGCCAAGCTGGACCGCTTTGCCCCGGCGGACCGGGCCGCGCCGGGGGAGGGGCGCAAGGTGCTGCTCACCCACAACTTCCGCTCCCGGCCCGAGGTGCTCAGCGGGGTGAACTTTGTGTTCCGCAATGTGATGACCCGGGCCGCCGGGGAGCTGGACTACGGGGAGGACGAGGCCCTGCGCCCCGGCCGGCCGGACCTGCCCCCCGACCCCCGGTACTGCGTGGAGCTGGACTGCGTGGACCTGTCCGCCCTCACGGACGGGGGCGGGGAGGAAAAGGCGGACAAGGACCTGGTTGCCGCCCGGGCCGCCGCCAAACGCGTCCGGGAGCTGCTGGACAGCGGCCTGGACGTGGGAGGGCGGCCCGTCCGGGCGGAGGATATCGTCATACTCCTGCGCTCGCCAGGCCCGGTGCTGCGCTGCTACGCCGCCGCCCTGGGGGAGCTGTCCATCCCCTGGTCCGCCGAGGGGGGGCGGGAGTTTTTCGGCACCACGGAGGTGTCGGTGGCCATCGCCCTGCTCCAGGTGCTGGACAACCCCCGGCAGGACGTGGCGCTGTTGGCGGTGCTGCGCTCGCCGCTGTTCCAGTTCACCCCCGACCGGCTGGCCGGCCTGCGCGGGCTGGGGGAGGGGACGGTATACGACTGCCTGTGCGCCGGGGCGGAGCGGGGGGAGGGGGACTGCGCGGCCTTCCTGGAGCTGCTGGCCGGGCTGCGGGAGCTGGCGGCGGAGGAGGGCAGCCACCGGCTGCTCTGGCACATCTACGGGGAGCTGGACGTGCCCGCGGTGTTCGCCGCCATGCCCGACGGGGAGCGGCGGCGGGCCAACCTGATGGCGCTGTACGACGAGGCGGCCCGCTTTGAGGGCGGCGGCCACCGGGGGCTGATGGCCTTTCTGCTCCACCTGAGCCGGATGGCGGAAAACGGCGTCCCCGTCCCCGTGCCCGGGGGGGAGGCGGGGGGGGTGCGCATCCTGTCCATCCACAAGTCCAAGGGGCTGGAGTTCCCGGTGGTGCTGGTGTGCGGCCTGGACCGGCAGTTCAATGAGGCGGACAGCAAGGCCGCCGTCCTGTTCCACCCGGAGCTGGGGCTGGGTCCCAAGCGGGTGGACCGGGAGCGGGGGCTGCGCTACACCACCATCGCCCGGGACGCGGTGGCCCTGCGCCTCAAGCGGCAGCTGCGGGCGGAGGAGATGCGGCTTTTATATGTTGCCATGACCCGGGCGGAGCACAAGCTGATCTTGTTTACCGCCGTCAACGGCCGGGGCGGGGCGCTGGCCTCGCTGGCGGGCCAGGCCCAGTGCCCCCCGCCCCCGCGCCAGATGGCCTGCGCCCGGTCCATGGCGGAGTGGGTGCTGGCCCCCGCTCTGTGCCGCCGGGACAGCGCCCCGCTGTGGGCGGGGCTGGACGTCCCCCGGCCCACGCCCCCGGCGGAGGAGGGGCTTCCCTGGGACATCCGGCTGCTGTCCGGGGCGGACTTTGAGGCCCCCCAGGGCTGGGGCGGCGGGGAGGGGGCCCAGGCCATCCCCCTGCCGGACGGCTGGGCGGAGGGGCTGGGCTGGCGCTACCCCCACATGGCCTGCGCCGCCATCGCCTCCAAGCTCACCGCTACCCAGCTCAAAGGGCGGGAGAAGGACGCGGAGGTGTCGGAGGAGGGGGTGGAGCTGCTTCCCGTGCCCCCCCGGCCCGCCGCCCCCCGGACCGCGCTGCGCCGCCCGGTGTTCGAGGGGGAGCGGCCCCTCACCCCCGCCCAGCGGGGCACCGCCCTGCATATGGTGATGCAGTACCTGGACTATGGCCGCACGGGCAGCTTCGCCGAAATCGCCGACGAGGTGACCCGGCTGGTGGAGGGGGAGTATATCACCCCCCGGCAGGGCAATGCCGTCAACCCGGCGGACATCCTGGCCTTTTTCCGCTCGGAGCTGGGCCTGCGGCTGCGCCGGTCAAAGCGGGTGGAGCGGGAGTTCAAATTCTCGCTGCTGGCCCCCGCACAGGACTACTACCCCGGGGCGGGGGAAGGGGAGCAGGTGCTGCTCCAGGGCGTGGTGGACTGCTGGTTTGAGGAGGAGGACGGTACGGTGACGGTGGTGGACTTCAAGACCGACCGGGTGGCCGGAGACGGCATAGAGCGCCGGGCGCTGGACTACCGGCCCCAGCTGGAGGCCTACAGCCGGGCGCTGTCCCAGGCGGCGGGGGCGCCCGTCAAGCGCAGGTGCCTGTGGTTTTTCAATGCCGGGCGGGCCGTGGAGCTGTGAAAACAGAAAAAGGTTGGGGAATTTGAAAAAAGTCCTTGCAATTTTCCGCCGGGCGTGATATCATACACCTTGCGTTTAATAAGGAGCCAGTGCGCTCCTGGACTTTTGGCAGCGACAGAAAGAGGTGAATCCCCATGAAGGAAGGCATCCATCCCAAGTATCAGCAGACCACCATTACGTGCGCCTGCGGCAACGTGATCGAGACTGGCTCGACAAAGAAGGACATCAAGGTGGAAGTCTGCTCCAAGTGTCACCCCTTCTACACCGGCAAGCAGAAGATGGTGGATACCGGCGGGCGCGTCAGCCGCTTCAACAAGAAGTTCGGTTTGGGCTGAGCCACAACAACCAGTCAGTTCAAAGACCCGTTGCAGGTTTGCAGCGGGTCTTTCTCTTTTTCACAGGCCGGGCGTCAAAACAATACCGATGGAAACGAGGAAAATCAACCCGTATGTTTGAAAAAACCCAAGTAAAAGAGATCAACCGCGCCATCCTGGCCGGGCTGAACTCCCCCTGCCTTTCCCGGGAGGAGAACGCCACGGAGGAATCGCTGGACGAGCTGGCAGCCCTGCTGGACACGGCGGGGGGGATCTGCCTGGGCACGGTGCTGCAAAACAAATCCACCCCCGACCCCCGCACCTTCATCGGCGAGGGCAAGGCGGCGGAGATCAAGGAGCTGGCGGGCCGGCTGGGGGCGGACATTGTGATTTTTGATAACCCCCTGTCCCCCTCCCAGCAGCGGGTGCTCACCGGGGAGCTGGGGGTCACCGTCATGGACCGCTCCGCCCTCATCCTGGATATCTTTGCCAAGCGGGCCAGGACCAGCGAGGGACGCCTGCAGGTGGCGCTGGCCCAGTACAAGTACCTGCTCCCCCGGCTCACCGGCATGTGGAAGCACCTGGAGCGCCAGGAGGGGGCAATCGGCACCCGGGGCCCCGGTGAGACCCAGATGGAGACGGACCGGCGGCTCATCCACCGAAAGATCGACAAGCTGGAGGAGGAGCTGAAGGACGTGCGCCGGGTGCGCGCCACCCAGCGGGAGCGGCGGGAGAAGAACGAGGTGCCCGTTGTGGCCATCGTGGGCTATACCAACGCGGGCAAGTCCACCCTGCTCAACGCCCTCACCGGCTCGGACATCCCCGCAAACAACCGCCTCTTCGACACCCTGGACACCACCACCCGGACGCTGGTAATCTCCGACACCTGCACGGCGCTCATTTCTGACACCGTGGGCTTCATCTCTAAGCTGCCCCACCAGCTGGTGGACGCTTTTAAGGCTACGTTGGAGGAGCTCACCTTCGCCGACCTGCTCCTCCACGTCATCGACGCCTCTGATCCCAACTGGCGGGAGCAGGCGGCGGTGGTGGACCGGCTCATCCAGGAGCTGGGGGTGGGAGAGCCCCCCCGGCTGGAGGTGTTCAACAAGTGCGACAAATTTGTGGGGGATATCCTGCCCCATGGGGAGGATATGGTTCCCATCTCGGCAAAAACCGGGGCGGGGCTGGACGCGCTGCGCTCCGCCATCGCCAAGCGGCTGGACGCTGGGGCGCGCCGGGTGGAGCTGCGCCTTCCCTACGGCAAGGGGGGGCTGCTGGACCAGCTGTACCGGGAGACTAAGGTGGAGAAGGTGGAGTACGGCGAGGCCATCCGGGTGACCGCCGTGTGCACCCCCAGGACGCTGGGACAGCTGGCGGACTATCTGGCGGAAGGCTGAGAGCCTGTTTAAAATCTTTTGACAAAAATGGCGGAGTGGAAGATAATAGGAAAA
>CAJUQD010000036.1 GCA_910588105.1 uncultured Oscillospiraceae bacterium
ACAAAACTACATTTTTTCCTCGGCGTTTTTTTACATTTTATCACTGGCGATGACAGTATGGAGGTCCCCACCCCGGCCAAGCTGACCGTCAAGGTCAAGGGGAAAAACAAGACCCTGATACTGCTCAACGAGGGGGAGATCAATTTCCTGCGCTCCCCCGGCCTGACGGAGATCACGGTGCCGCTGCTGCTCCCCATGCTGGGCGGCAGCCGGTCCCCGTCGGCTTACCTGGATATGCTGGAGGGCCTAAAGACCGGCAAAGGAACCACCCAATTTATTCTGGTACGCTCCAGCCCGGACGGGCGGCGGCTGTTTGACACCAACCTGACCGTAAGCGTGGAGGACTACAACATCGTGGAGGACGCCAAGAAGGGGCTGGACGTGTCGGTGGACGTGAACCTGAAACAGTGGCGGCCCTACGGGACCAAGACCGCCACCGTGGAACCACCCGCCGAACCCAGCCAGCCCCCCACGGTGACTGTGGAGCAGGAGCGGGAGGCCAGCACGGCCCCCGCTGCCAAGACCTACACCGTGAAAAAGGGCGACAGCCTGTGGGCCATCGCCGCCAAGTATTATGGGAAGGGGTCCGACTACTCCAAAATCGCCGGTGCGAACACGGACAAAATCAGCAACCCTAATCTGATCTATCCGGGGCAGGTGCTGACGCTGCCATGACCTATGAGCTGATGATCCAGCACAAGGGCAGCATCATGCTGCCGCCCACCGTCGAGGGCGTGACCATTGAATGGGAACGCAAGGGCCAGCCGGGCAAGCTGGTGGCCGATGTGGTCAAAACGCCCGGTCTCAGCTTCCAGGAGGGGGACCCCTGCCGCTTTTCCGTGGACGGCACCCCCGTCTTTTACGGCTTTATCTTCGACAAGGCCCGCAAGGGCAGCAACCCCAACGTGATCACCATTACCGTGTATGACCAGCTGTACTACCTGAAGAATAAGGACACCTATGTCTACGAAAACAAAACCGCCGACGCCGTAATCCGCATGATCGCGGACGACTTCCAGCTGAACGTGGGCAGCCTGGAGGGGACCGGCTTCTCCATCGCCAGCCGGGTGGAGGACAACAAAACCCTCTTTGACATCATCCAGACGGCCCTCGACGAAACCCTAAAGGCCACCGGCCAGATGTTCGTCCTCTATGACGACGTGGGCAAGCTGACCCTCAAAGGGCTGGGCAGCATGAAGATCAACATGGTGGTGGACGACTCCGCCGCCGGGGACTACGACTACAAAAGCTCTATTTCCTCCGGGACCTATGACAAGATCAAGCTGTCCTATGAGAACAAGGAAACCGGCAAGCGGGAAATCTACATCGCCCAGGACGGGGCCAACATCAACCAGTGGGGCGTCCTCCAGTATTACGAGAAGATCGACAGCACGGCCAACGCCAAGTCTATGGCCGACGCCCTGCTGGATCTCTACAACACCAAGACCCGGACCCTCAAGCTCCAAAGCGTGCTGGGGGACATTCGGGTCCGGGGTGGGACGCTGCTGATCGTTACCCTGGGCCTGGGGGACATCAACCTGTCCAGCTACCTGATGGTGGAGCAGGTCAAGCATACCTTCAGCAACGAGCAACACCTGATGGACATGAAGATGCGGGGTGGTACGTTTGTCGCTTGATATTAACGAGCTGGTGCGCCTGGTAAAACAGGCCGCCGTGGAGGCCGTGCGGGCTGACGCCCCTATGGCGGTATGCTACGGCACGGTCCTCTCCACGACCCCGCTGAAAATCCAGGTGGACCAAAAGAAAATTTTGGGGACGGCCCAGCTGATCCTAACCGACGCCGTGCGGGACTACAACGTGGAAATGTCCACCATTGAGGGAACCGGCAAAAGCCTGGGGCCGCACTACACCGAGGACGAAAGCGGCGGCAGCGGGGACGCCGCCTTTGCGGCCCACAAGCACCGATACCAGGGCCGGAAAAAGTGGCGGGTACACAACGCCTTGAAAAAGGGCGAGAAGGTGATCCTGCTCCGCTGCGACGGCGGGCAGAAATATGTGGTCCTGGACAGATGGGAGGCGAGGGAGTAATGGGCCTGTTACCGACTACCGGGGACGACCTGGACCTGGTGCGCTTTCAAATAGCGACCCAGCCGGGGTATACCCACAAGCTGGACATTGACCAGCAGCGAGTACGAGGGACCACCGACGAGCGCGACGCCGTGCTTCAGGCGGTCTATTTGATTTTGAACGTGGAGCGGTACGCCTACCCCATCTATTCCCGCAACTACGGGTCCGAACTGTCCGACCTGATCGGCAAGCCCAAGGACTACGCCATGAGCGAGATGAAGCGCCGGATCACCGAGGCGCTGCTCCAGGACGACAGAATTACCAGCCTCAGCGACTGGGAGTTTGAACCGGGCCGAAAGAGCGTCCGGGCCAGCTTTGTGGTGCATACCATCTACGGCGACGTGGAGGCTTCCAAGGAGGTGGATATTTAGTGTTTGAGGATATGACCTATGAAGCCCTGGTAAAACGGGCGCTGGCCAGGGTGCCCCCCACGATGGATAAACGGGAGGGGTCCATGGTATTCAACGGAGTGGCCCCCTCTATGGCGGAGCTGGCCCAGCTGTATATCGCCGCCGACTTCGTGTTCCAGGCCACCTATCTCCTGACCGCGCCCAGGGAATACCTGATCAAGCGGGCGTCTGACCGCAACATGGCCCCGTATCCGGCCACCGCCGCCGTCTACCGGGCGGAGTTCAACCGGGAGGTGCCGGAGGGGACCCGCTTCTCCTGCGAGGACGTGAACTTCGTCGTCACGGGCCGCATGGACCCGGAGGACGACACCGAGACCGGGTTAAGCCACCGGGTCACCTGTGAAAAGGTGGGGGCGGCCACCAATCAGTACACCGGCCAGCTTATCCCCGTTGAATACCTGGACGGCCTGACCCATGCGGAGCTGGTGGAGCTGTTGATCCCCGGCGACGACGAGGAGGAAACAGAGGCGTTCCGGCAGCGGGTCCTTGACAGCTTCCAGTCCCAGGCGTTCGGCGGGAACCAGGCAGACTACCGGGAAAAGGTGCTGGCCATTCCGGGCGTGAGCGCCGTCAAGGTCCACCCGGTATGGAATGAGGGCATACAGCCCGCCTCCCTGATCCCCAATGAGGAAGTGGCCGCCTGGTACAATGCCTCTGTGAGCGCGTTAGAGGCCCCTGTGGCGGCCTGGTTGACGGGGGTATATACGGCAGCCTCCCGCTGCCTGCTGACCGTTGGCGGGGCTGTCAGGCTGGTTATTATGGCCTCCAACGATACCGCACCGACTGAAACGCTGTTGGAGGAGGTACAGACCCGCATTGACCCCACCCAGAACGCCGGGGAGGGGCTGGGGCTTGCCCCCATCGGTCATGTGGTCCGGGTGGATGGCGTTACCCCGGAGCCGGTGGACATCGCTCTAAATTTGACCTACGCCCCCGGCTGGAGTTGGGAGGCCGTCAAGAGCTATGTGGAGGGCGTGATCGACAACTATTTTGTGGAGCTGGCTAAGACCTGGGCCAGCTCTGATTTTTTGGTCGTCCGTATCTCCCAGATTGAAAGCCGTATCCTCGCCGGGTGCGCCACCATGATAACCGACATTGGCGGCACCCGGATCAACGGGGTGGAGAGCAATCTGGCATTGGGCGCGGACAGCGTTCCCGTGAGGGGTGAAGTCAATGGATAGGAAGCTGCTGGACTATCTCCCCCCGGTACTCCGGGAAGTCATGGAGATGCAGGCCATCAACGAGGCCAACGAGCCGGAGATCGCCATAGCCTGGGACGCCCTGACCCTTGTGCTGGCCAACCAGTTCCTTGAAACCGCCGACGTTCGCGGGGTGTCCATCTGGGAGAAGGAGCTGAAGATATTCCCCAAGGACACCGACACCCTGGAGGGCCGTAAAGCCCGCATCAAGGCCATGTGGAACTTGGAGATACCCTACACGATCCCCTGGCTTAAAAACTGGCTGACGGGTATCTGTGGCCCGGAGGGGCACGAGGAAACCATAGCCGACTACACCATCAACATCCAGCTCGACTATAACGTACTGCCCGACGCCGACAGCCTGGCGTTGGAAGTCTTGAAAATGTTGCTGGCGGTGCGTCCCTCCAATATGCGGGTGATGCTGACCGCCTTTTTACAGTCCTACGGCACGATTTCCTTCGGGGCAGCTGCGGAAATGTCCCAGGCTATGGAGGTCTACCCCCGGATTGTGCGAGGCATGAAAACCACCGGCGCATTGAGAAGCAGGGCCTATACGGAGCAGGCGAACCGCATAGACGTATGGCCCAAAATCGTGCGGGGCATGAGGAGCAGCGGCACCTCCATCATGGCGGGTGCTCTGGAGTATCATGCCATTCTGGAAATTTACCCAAAGGAGGGAATAGCAAATGCCCAGTAAGTTCGAGACCGTGATCACCGACCAGACGGAATATGGGACGGTAATGATCACCCAAGGGGCGGCTATCATCGCAGACTGTGTTCTGAACGGAAGGAAGCTGCCCATCGTGGAGGCCGCCGCCGGTGACGGCGGGGGCGAGGCCACCACGCCCACCCCCGGTCAAACCGCCCTCGTCAACGAGCGGTGGCGGGGAGAGATCGCCGGGAAGTCGCTCAGCCCCACCACCCCCAACATGATCGACGTGAAGATCGTCATTGGGGACAACGTGGGCGGCTTCACCATTCGGGAAATGGGCCTCTACAGCGACACGGGGGTGTTGATCGCCGTATGCAACACCCCGGCCACGGAAAAAGTAGCCATTTCCAGCGGCGTATATGGCAAGCTGGCTATGATTATGCATATTGTTGTGGCAGATGTCTCTGTGCTGGAATTTAAGATTACCCCGTCCTTAGATATGGTGAACCGCCAAGAGTTAGACGAGGCGGTAGACGCGCTGGCCCTGGCCAAGCAGGACGCCTTGTCGGGCACGCCGGGCCAGGTGGTGGGGTTCAACGAGGACGGAAAGGCGGAGGCAGTGCGGGGGTGGAGCAACCCCGGACTGATCATCAACGGGGACTTCCGTCGGCCGGTGAACCGCAACGGGAAAGATGAGTATGTAGGCGTAGTATACGGGATTGACTGTTGGCGGGGATCGGCTCCAGCCGCCATAGTCCGCGTATCTGCCGATGGGGTGAGGCTGACGCACACTGCGACCGGCGTTGTTGCCCTGATTGAACAAAGTTTTGACGGGGTTCCGATAGCCGCCGGGGAGAGTGTAACCTTCAGCCTGCTCTATGATGAGCTTGAGGCGACCGACCCTGCCGCGCTGCTGTCGCTGCAGATCATCATCAATGGTATCGGCTATAATTCGCCGTTTGTGTCCGCCCCAGAGGGATTGCTTACTGCAACAGCAACCCCAGGCGCGGGCGGAACGCTTGAAAAAATACTTATCATCAAACGTGGGGCGTCCGGCATAATCAGCGTAAGGCCGATTGCGTGCAAACTGGAACCGGGGCTTACGCAGACCCTGGCCCACCAGGACGGTAACGGCAGCTGGGTGCTCAACGACCCGCCGGACTACGCCCTGCAATACGCCCTGTGCAGCCTGTACAGCCCCCACACCGGGGCGTGGGTGGGGAACCGGCGCGGCGGCGCCCAGCTGCTGGACAACGCTTACTGGGGAGACCGGGAGGCTGTCGTCAACCAGCGGAGGAAGACGGAGTATACCGGGACAGGGTACTGCATCGACAGGTGGAAAGCCACCGCTACAGGTACGGTGGTTACCCTCGTGGACAACGGGCTCCGGCTCACCGCCCCGGCGGATAAAAATGTGTACCTTTTGCAATATTTTGAACGCCCGCTTTCTCCAGGCGAATATACGCTCAGCACCCTGGTTTCAGAAGCAGAGGGAACCGGGTATCTCCAATTTATTTATCAGGATGGAACCTATGGACCGGCTGTGAAAATTACCGGCAGCGGACTGTTTGTGATTGCGGCGGTGGCGACAAAAGAGGTCGGCCGTGTGGCGCTGCAAACCAACGCCGGGGGAAGTATTATATTTGAGGCCGCCAAACTGGAACCGGGGCTTACGCAGACCCTGGCCCACCAGGACGGGGACGGAAACTGGGTGCTCAACGACCCGCCGCCCAACAGGGCGCTGGAGCTGGAAAAGTGCCAGAAGTATGCAATCGCCATGGATGGTGCAGAAGTAAGGGCAAGTCGTGTTACAGCGAACGCTGTAAGAGCATTTTTCCCTACGCCACATAGCCTTAGAGCAAACCCAGCAATCACAAAAGGGGCATTTCAAGTTAAGAGTTTATCTAGTGGAAATATGATGACAAACGCAAAATGGACTGTCATGGCATTTGAAACAGGAATACTTATTACAGCAACTCTTGAGGGACATGGACAATCTGATTGCACCATTTTTTCCAACGGCGTATTTTTGTCTTCAGATTTGTAAAGGAGGGACAACGTGGACAAATTTTTCGATGAAACCACAATGCCGGAACCTACGCTGGAATTTGAGCCAGCATATAACCGCCATTACATCGCGGTAGACGAACAAGGCCGCATTGTGGACGGCTGGAGCGACGGCCCTCACCCAGGGAGAGACACATCCGGCGCAATCTGCACCAATGGAGAGGGCGGCTACCAGTTCCGACTCTTCCCCGGTGGGGAGGAGAACCCGCCGCTGTCTGCGGAGGACGGCGTGCCGCTCTACCGCTGGGACGGGGGAAAGGCCGTCCTGCGGACGCAGGCGGAGCTGGAGGCGGACCGCATCCCGCCCCTGCCGCAAGCGCGGGCGCAGAAGCTGGCCCAGCTGTCCGCCGCGTGCAGCGCCGTCATTGTGGCCGGGTGCTGCGTGGAGCTGCCGGGGGGAGGCGCAGGGCATATCTCGCTGACGGCGGAGGACCAGATCAACCTCACCAACGCCGTTGCCGCCGTAGAGGGCGGGGCGGCGGCCTACCCCTACCACCTGGACGGCGGGCTGTGCGCCCTGTACCCGGCGGCGGATATCCGGGCCATGGCCTGGGCGGCCACCGCCCACAAGCTGTACCACACCACATACTACAACCACCTGGCGGCCTGGGTGCGGCGGTGCGAAAGTGCGGAGGAGGTGTCCGCGATCACCTACGGCGCGGAGCTGCCGGAGGATCTGGCGGAGCATATGGCGGCTATTCTGGAGGCCGCTGGAGGTGGCGTAGATGCTGTGTAAATGGGAGGGCCACGTGCTCCGCTGGCTGTCCGGCGGGGTGCTGTACGGGCTGCTGGAGGTGCTGTGGCGGGGTCACACCCACTGGACCATGATGGCGCTGGCCGCCCTGCTGTGCGTGCCGCTGGATGTGGCCAACGAGCATTTCCCGTGGGAATTGCCCCTGGGCGTGCAAGCGGTGCTGGGTGGGCTGGCCATTACCGCCGGGGAGCTGGCGGCGGGGCTGGTGCTCAACGTCTGGCTGGGGCTGGGCGTCTGGGACTACACCGGGCAGTGGGGCAACCTCTGGGGGCAGGTATGTCCGCTGTACACGGCCTTGTGGTGCCTGCTGGCCGGGCCGGTGATCGTGGGCTTCGACTGGCTGGACTACTGGCTGTGTGGCGGGGAGAGGCCGAGGTACAGGCTGGTTTGAGCAGACAAAAAGCCGCCCGGTAAAAGGCGGCGGGATTTGACAAGACGCGGTGCATAATGGTATACTGAGCGGCAGAAGGGCACTGTTACATAAAAGGCGGTTAGCCACTCCCTTGCGAAAGGGGGTGATGCTGATGGGAAACGGGCGCTGGGCGCAAGCCCTGCGCATCGTGGTATGGTTCATCATCGTGCTGTTGCTGATGATAGCCACGGCCCAGAAAGCGTGTTGACCGCCCGGATGGCTCCCGAGCGGTCAACTTAGCTTGACTTGACTTTATGGGGCTAACCGCCGTAGCAGTGCCCTTCTGTATATAGTATACCCCTTATGCCTCCGTTTTGTCAATCAGGACAAAGCGGATTTTTTGTTAGGAGGCATTACAAATGGAAAAGACAATCAATCAGGTCAAGGCGGCGATGGCTGCGGCGCTGGGGCTGCTCACGGGGCTGTGGGGCTGGTTCGGGTGGCTGGTGGTGGGGTGGATCGGGTGCATGGCGCTGGACTACCTCACCGGGTCCATGTCGGCGGCAAAGGCCGGGGACTGGTCCAGCGGCAAGGCCCGGGAGGGCATCTGGCACAAGTGCGGGATGATCGTAGTGGTGGTGGTGGCCGCAGGGGCTGACCTGCTGCTGTCCGTAGTGCTGGCCAACCTGCCGCTGGTGGAGCTGCCGGTGCAATACTCCGGGCTGGTGTGCCCGGTGGTGCTGGTGTGGTACATCGTGACGGAGCTGGGGAGCATGGCGGAGAACGCGGCGGCCATGGGGGCCCCGGTGCCCAAGTGGCTCACCAAGCTGCTGGCGCTGAGCAAAGGGGCCGTGGACGGCGCGGGGGACAAGCTGGGAGGCGGAGAGCATGAGTAACGAGCGCCTCATCTGGGACAAGCTGATCTCCGCTGGGTTGACCCCGGCGGGGGCGGCGGGGCTGCTGGGCAACCTCCAGGCGGAGAGCGGGCTGAATCCCCGGAATCTCCAGAACAGCTATGAGAAGAAGCTGGGCATGTCCGATGAGGAGTACACCGCCGCTGTGGACAGCGGGGCCTATAAGGACTTCGTCACCGACGGCGCAGGGTACGGGCTGGCCCAGTGGACGAACCTGAATAGGAAGCAGCTGCTGCTATACTTTGCTCGGGTAGGAGCGTTCTCTGTGGGAAACCTGGACACACAGTTGGACTATCTGATTTGGGAACTTGGTGAGAAGTTCCCGGCAGTGTGGGACAAGCTGCGGACCACCGCCAGCGTCCAAGAGGCGTCGGACTGCGTGCTGCTCCAGTTCGAGCGCCCCGCTGACCAGAGCGCGGAAAACTGCGCCCGCCGGGCCCAGCTGGGCCGGAGATTTTTTGATTTATTTGCAGGAGGGGAGAATATGAACTATCTCATGACGGCGGCGGCGCTGTGCGCTAAGCTGAAAGACATCGCGGACAACTGCAAGACGGCCTACATGCTGGGGCCCTGGGGCTGGCCCGCCACCGACAAGATGATCCAGCGCGCCACCACCCAGGGGAGCAACGCAAAAATCAACCGCCAGTGGCTTTCCCAGGCCAACGCCATCAAGGACAAGGGATTCCTGTTCGATTGCGTGGGCCTCATCAAGGGCATTTTGTGGGGCTGGAGCGGCGACATGGGCCGCACTTACGGCGGGGCGGGGTACGCCTGCAACGGCGTGCCCGACTATGACGCCAAGAAGATGATCGACGCCTGCCGGGATGTGTCCACCGACTTCTCCGCCATCGTGGACGGCGAGGCGGTGTGGATGGATGGCCATATCGGGGTGTACGTGGGTGGCGGCGTGGTGGTGGAGGCCACGCCCAAGTGGCGGGGCGGGGTGCAGTGGTCCACGCTGGCCAATACGGCGGGGACGAAAACGCTCCCCGGCACCGCCGGGAGCCGGACGTGGACAAAGCACGGCAAGCTGCCGTGGGTGGATTATGCCGCGGAGCGCGAAAAGGAGGAGGGCGGCGAGATGTCTTATGGGCAGTGGAAGGAATACATGGACCGCTACCGCCGGGAGCTGAGGGCGGATCACGACAAATGCTGGGCGGAGGAGGAGCTGGACGCAGCGGTGGCCGCCGGGATCACCGACGGCAAGCGGCCCCACGACCTGGTCACCCGCGAGGAGGCCGCGATTATGGCGATGAGGGCACGGGCGGGGGGATAACCCCCGCCTTTTTATGTGTAAACTCATGTGTAAAAGTACACAGATTTCAGGAAAAACTACGTGCATTACAATCGGAGAAACGCACATTACAAAATGCCCAAAACCGTTGCGGCTGTAAGAAAAAAACCGGGAAGCCTTATAGATAAAGGCTTCCCGGTTTGGCGCGGAAGGAGGGATTTGAACCCTCGCACGGTTTTACCCGCCTACTCCCTTAGCAGGGGAGCCCCTTCGGCCACTTGGGTACTTCCGCGTGTCGAAAACATCGAAATGATGAAATTGTAATCTGGCGGAGAGAGTGGGATTCGAACCCACGGCCCTTGCGGGTCACCGGTTTTCAAGACCGGCTCCTTAAACCACTCGGACATCTCTCCATTAAGAAAGCCGTCCAAACACAATGGGTATGATACCATATCGAACGGGGTTTGTCAATGGGAAAGTTGGAGTATAGCTGGGGTTGGGCTGAAGTTCCCCTTGAATTCCCACCAGAATTGTGGTATTTTAAAAACAGCAAACTTTTTTGGAGGGGACGCCCATGAAAATTTCCACAAAAGGGCGGTATGCCCTTCGGCTGATGGTGGACATCGCCCAGCATGTGGACGATGGACCGGTATCCCTGCGGGACGCCGCCCGGCGGCAGCAGCTCAGCGACAAATACCTGGAGCAGATTGTCACCCCTCTGGCCCGTGCGGGGCTGGTGCGGTCTGTGCGGGGGGCGGGGGGCGGCTACCTGCTCACCCGGAAGCCGGAAGAGTATTCTGTGGGCGACATCCTCCGTCCGCTGGAGGGCGATCTGGCCCCGGTGGAGTGCGCCACCGACGGCGGCTACTGCGAGCACAGCTGCGACTGTGTGACGGTGGAGCTGTGGCAGGATATACACCGGGCCGTGTCCCAGGTGGTGGATCACACTACCCTGGCCGACCTGGTGGAGCGGCAGCGGGCCCACCGGCATAAGAGCGAGCCGTCGGCTTGCCCCTGAATTTTTATTTTACGCGAGAGGAACGGCTGTATGGAAATTAACGGCGCGCAAGTGAAAGAAACCTATTATTATAAGGATATGGGCTTGTCCGAGGCAACCATGAAAGCGCTGGACAAAAAGGGCTTTGCCCAGGCCACCCCTATCCAGGGCGGGGCGATCCCTTATTTCATGGACTGGAGGGACGTGGTTGCCAAGGCGCCCACCGGCACCGGCAAAACCTTCGCCTTCGGCATCCCTATGGTGGAGCACATTGACCCGGAATCCAGCGACATCCAGGCCCTGATCCTGGCCCCTACCCGGGAGCTGGCCATCCAGATCCGGGACGAGCTGAGGGAGCTGTGCGCCTTCCGGGAGGGGGTGCGCACCGTATGCCTCTACGGCGGCCAGCCCATTGAGAAGCAGCTTACCCAGCTCAAAAGCAAGCCCCAGATCGTGGTGGCCACCCCCGGGCGGCTGATGGACCACATGAAGCGGCGCACCGTTCGGTTGGACAAGGTGCAGACTGTGGTGCTGGACGAGGCGGATCGGATGCTGGACATGGGGTTCATCCAGGACGTCACCCGCATCCTGGACAAAATGCCCCACCGCCGCAACCTGGGGTTGTTTTCCGCCACAATATCACGGGAAGTTATGGATATCTCCTGGGTATACCAGCGCGACCCGGCGGAAATCACCGTCCGGCCGGTGGAGGAAAACCGCCCGGATATCCAGCAGTATGCCATTGAGCTGATGGGACGGGAGCAGAAGCTGGACACCATGGCCGCCCTCATCAACAACGGCGGCTATGACCGGGCCATTGCCTTTTGCAACACGAAGAACATGACCGACCGGCTGGCCGGCCTGCTGAAGATGCGGGGCATCTCCTGTGAGGCCATCCACGGCGATATCCCCCAGCGGGAGCGGGAGCGCACCCTCCAGCGGTTCAAGGACGGCAAGCTGCGGGTGCTGGTGGCCACCGACGTGGCCGCCCGGGGATTGGATATCGACGACGTGGACGCGGTGTTCAACTACGACGTGCCCGACGAGCAGGAATACTATATCCACCGCATCGGGCGCACGGGCCGGGCGAAAAAGCACGGCGTATCCTACACCCTGATGGCATCCGTCACCGAGTCGGTGAAAATGAGGGACATTGCCCGGAACACCAAGGCGGAAATCCAGCTTTTGAAATACGACAAGGACGGCTGCCTCATGCTAGTGGGAGAGGAACATCAGGCTTAAAGGGAATTCCCTGCGCAGGCCCGGAGGACTGGGCCGCACAAGGGCGGGAGCTGCGGCGAAGCGGACAATACGAGGCTCGCGGCGGCGAGGGGGAGAGGGGTTCGCCCGCTCCCCCTTATGTTCGGATGGGGGTATTGGAATGAACATCCACATTTTAGCTGTTGGCGACGTGGTGGGCGACGCCGGGGTGGACTTTCTCTCCCGGCACCTGCCCGCCCTGCGCAAGCTCCATGATATCCACTTCACCGTGGTGTGCGGGGAAAACGCCGCCTGCAACGGCCTGCTTCCCGCCCAGGCGGACGCCATATTTGCCGCCGGGGCAGATGTGATAACAATGGGAAATCATACGTGGGACAAACAACAAATCGTAAAGTATATGGACGAAAATCCCTACATCATCCGGCCCGCCAACTATACCCGGCGGGCCCCGGGCCGGGGATGGGGGGTGTTCGACGGCCCCAGGGGGCTGCGCATCCGGGTGGTAAACCTCATCGGCCGCACCGCCATGGATTCCAACTTTGACAACCCTTTTACCAGGGTGGACGAGGTGTTGAAGCGGGAGGAGGCCGGGCTGACCCTGGTGGATTTCCACGCCGAGGCCACCAGCGAAAAGGGGGCCATGGCCTGGCATCTGGACGGGAGGGCCCAGGCCCTGTGGGGCACCCACACCCATGTGCCCACCGCCGACTGCCAGATACTGCCCCAGGGGCTGGGCTTTGTCACCGACCTGGGTATGACCGGCCCCAGCCGGTCGGTCATCGGCATACGCCCGGACCAGGCGGTCAACCGCTTTCTGGGCGGACTGCCCCGGCGGTTCCAGCCCGCGGAGGGGCCCTGTAAGCTGGACGCGGTGCTGTTTTGCATCGACGCGCAGTCCAAGCGGTGTGTAAGTGTCCAGCGCGTCGATATCGCCTAGGAGGGACAGCTATGAAGGTGCTCCACGCCGCCGATTTTCACCTGGATTCCCCCTTTTCCGGCCTGTCCCCGGACAAGGGCGCCCTGCGCCGGGGGGAGCTGAGGGACGTTCCTGCCCGGCTGGCCCGGCTGGCCAAGGAAGAGGCCGTCGATCTGGTTTTCCTTCCCGGCGACCTGTTGGACGGGGGACGGGTGCGCCCAGAGACCGTCCGGGCGCTCGGCCGGGCCCTGGGGGAGATGGCCGTGCCGGTGTTCATTGCCCCCGGCAACCATGACTACTTTCACCCCCAATCGCCCTACGCCGCAAACCGCTGGCCTGACAATGTATACATCTTTACACAACCTGAGATGCAGGGGGTGGAGCTGCCCCGGCTCAACTGCACGGTGCATGGCTGCGCCTTTACCGCCCCCCACAGGGAGGACGACCCGCTGGCGGGGTTCGCCGCCCCGGACGACGGGAAGCTGCATTTGCTTTGCGTCCACGGCGAGGTGGGGGCGGCGGGGAATTACGCCCCGATAGACCTGAAATCCCTGGAAAAAAGCGGCGCGGCCTATGCCGCCCTGGGCCACATCCACGCCGCCGGGAGCGGCAGGGCGGGCAGGACCCTGTGGGCATACCCGGGCTGTCCCGAGGGGAGGGGGTTTGACGAGCTTGGGCCTAAGGGGGCGCTGATCGTCTCCTTTGGCGGCCCGGCCCAGCCGGACGCCCTCCCGATGGCCCCGGTTGACCTGGGTACACAGCCTGTTACGGCACGGTTTGTCCCTGTCTGCAAACGGCAGTACCGCATTGAGACTGTGAATGCTGAACACTTTACGGAAAGCCTGCCTCAAGGGGAAAGCCCGGATCTGGTGCGCATCCTTCTGGCCGGGGAGAGCCGCTCCGCCCCGGCTCTGGCCGCCCTCACGGCCCAGGCGGCCCCCCACTTTTTCCACGTGGAGCTCCGGGACCACACCACCCTGCCGGTGGACTTGTGGGCCAGGGCGGGGGAGGACTCCCTCACAGGGCTGTTCCTGCGTGAGATGAAATCCCGCCTGGACCGGGCGGGGGAGGGGGAACGGGACAAGCTGCTGCTGGCCGCCCGGTTCGGCCTGGCGGCGCTGGAGGGAGGGGAGGATATCCGGCCATGAAAATCAAAAAGCTCACCGCCACCTTCGGGGCGCTGGACGGCGCGGTGCTGGATCCGGGGCCGGGCCTCACCGTCATCACAGCCCCCAACGAGGGGGGAAAATCCACGTGGGCGGGCTTTTGGAAAGCCATGCTCTATGGCATCGACACCCGGGAGCGGGACAAGTCCGGCTTCCTGGCGGACAAGACCCGCTACCTCCCCTGGTCGGGCGCGCCCATGGCGGGGGAGGCCCAGGTGGAGTGGGGGGGCCGGGAGGTTACCCTACGCCGCTTTCCCACCAGAACCAACCCCTTGGGCGGGTTTGAGGCCGTCTACACCGCCACCGGCGACCCGGTTCCCGGCCTCGCCGCCGCCAACGCGGGGGAGCGGCTCACCGGGGTGGGCAGGGAGGTTTACCTCCGCTCCGCCTTTGTGGGGCAGGGGGGGGCGGCCATCGGGGCCAGCCGTGAGCTGGAGGCCCGCATCGCCGCCCTGGCCACCTCCGGGGAGGAGGACGTGGCCTATTCCGCCGTGGAGCGCACGTTGAAGGATTGGCGCAACCGCCGCCGGGCCAACCGGGCCAACGGCCTGATCCCGGAGCTGGAGGAGGAGAGGGCCCGGCTGGACGGGGCCCTCCGGGAGATGGATGACGCCCGCCGCCGGAAGTCGGAGGGCGCGCGGGAGCTGGAGCGCCTGGAGGAGAGGCAAAAGGAACTCCAGGGCGATTTGGAGATCTGGGCGCGGATTGAGAAGCACCAGCTCAACCGCCGCTACGGCGAGGCGTATTTGGAGTGGGAGCGGGCCAAGGCGGCTGTTCCCGGGGGGAAGCCGCACCCGGTATTCAAAACCATGTCCGGGGAGGAGGCCTGGGCCTTCGCCCAGGGGAGGCAGAGGGAGCGGGAGGCGGCCATTGAAGAAAGCCGCCGCCGGGAACAGCGGCGGGCCGAAGCAGAAAAGCAGCGCCAACGCGGGCAGCTGGAGACGCTGATGGGCGGCTTTCTGGGTGCGGGAATGCTGCTAATGCTCGCCGCAAGTCTGCTGAACGGCAGTTGGCTGATCGCCCCATTCTGCGCGCTGGCGGTGCTGGCTTGGGTTATCTGCCTATTCCACGGGCGGAAGCTGGCACGCCGCGCCAGGGAGACGCTTTCTATCCCCACCATCCCCATCCCGGAGGATGAAAACTGGCTGGCCCAGGCGGCGGAGTATCGGGAGGAGCTGGCTAAGGCCCAACAGGCCCGTGCCGCCGAGGCTGCCGCCCGCCGCCGGATGGACGATCTGGCCGCCCAGGGGGGGCAGTTGTTTGACACCCTGGAGCTGCTCCACGAGCCGTCCCAGCCTAAAGCCGCCACCGCCGCCCAACTGGCCGCGGTGGAACGGGAGCTGGCGTGGGTGCAAAAGGAACTGGCCCGCGTGGAGGGGGAACTGTCCCACATGGGGGCCCCGGAGGACGTGGAGGCCCGGCGGGGGGAACTGGACGGGCAGTTGGCCCGCCGCCTGGAGGAGTACGACGCCCTTACCGCCGCCCTGGAGGCGCTGGGCGCGGCCAATGACCAGCTGCGCCAGCGGTTTTCCCCGGCGCTGAACGAGAAGGCCGGAGGGTTGTTCGCCGCCCTCACCGGGGGCCGGTGGGACAGGCTCACCCTGGCCCGGGATTTCTCTGCCCAGGCGGCGGGGGAAGGGACGGTGCTGCCCCACAGCGCCCTGGCCCTGTCCACCGGGACGGCGGAGCAGCTCTATCTGGCCGTCCGGCTGGCGGTGTGCCAGCTCACCGCGCCGGACGCCCCCATTTTGCTGGACGACGCGCTGGCCGCCTTTGACGACGGGCGGATGGCGCTGGCCCTGGCGCTGCTGAAGGAGCTGGGGGAGGAGCGGCAGATCCTGCTCTTTTCCTGCCACCGCAGGGAAGCGGAGTGGGCAAAGGCCCATGACGTGCCGGTAATTGAGAAGCTGTATGCGGCTGAGACGGCTGGTACAGCTTCTGGGATATAAAACAGGCAGGGCCCACCGCAATGCGACGGGCCCTGCCTGTTTCAACGCTGTTTTTGGACAGCCCCTATTTCTTTTTGGGCAGCCTGTGCCTGGCGCCGTCTGGCTCCACAATGTAGGTGTTCTCCAGGTGGCCCACCAGGCTGGCCTTCACGCTGGCGATATACTCCCGCCGCAGTGCGTCCCGCTCGGCCAGCTCCGCCGGGGTCAGTGTTTCCCCCGCCTTCACCCGGCGGGCAAATTGGTTGATGCGGTCGATTTTTTCCTGATCCATTACAGATACCTCTCAATTTCCACGATGATCCGGCCCTTCCGGGACTGCCCGCCCACGGTTTTCACCACGCACTTGCCCAGCCCCCGGCAGGTGAGCACATCCCCCTCCCCCACCGGCTTGTCCGGCTTGAGGCATTCCCGGTGGTTGAGGGACACCCGGCCCCCGGTGACGGCGTCCGCCGCCTTTCCCCTTGCCAGGGAAAAGCCGGAGGCCAGCACCGCGTCCAGCCGCAGGGCGGCCACCGTGTCGTGAATGAGCTTCACTTCGGCAGGGGCGGGGGACAGGCTGGACAGGGGGATTTCCTTCAGCTTCAATCTGTACCGCCCCGCCTGGCCGAACTGGGAGAGGATGATGGGGGCGGCGTCCCGCAGGCAGACGACCTGGGCGGCGGACTCCCCCACCAGAATGTCCCCCACCCGTTCCCGGGTCAGGCCGATGCCCATCAGCCCCCCCAACAGGTCCCGGTGGGTGAGATCCGCCCCGGTGGGCGGGTAGGCGCACTCAATGGCGGCAAGCTCGTCCGCTGCGTCCCAGTCCTCCGCCTCCTGCCAGTCGGGGAGGAACACGCATACAGTGCGCTCCGCCCCCTCATAGCCGCCGTGGAGCAGGCGCCGGGGATGGCCGCACGCCGCCAGCAGCGGCTCCAGAGCCGCCCGCTGGGCGGGGGAAAGGAACTGGGTGGCGCAGGGGATGGAGCGGTTCTGCGCCCGGTCCAGCTGGTCCAGGGCCCGGGCCAGGATGATTCGCTCCTCCGGGTCCTTGGAAAATTTGTTGAGCAGCTCGGTCTTATTCATAGTATTCCTCTAAATCGGCAATTTTTTAATATGGTGTGGGCGCGGGACCGGAATTGCTGCCAAAGCCGATGATCAGCCACACCAGGAACAACAGGTACAAAACAGACAGGACAAGCAGTACAATCAGGACGGCCCTCCAGCCGCCGGACAGGGCATTCCGCCGGAGCACCAAAAGGCCGCCGCTCACCAAAAAGCACACAAGCCCGATAATTGCAGCCGCAGGCGCTACCAAAACGCTGGCCAAAGATGATATCATACGCAAGGCTCCTTTCTTCCGGACGCCCCGATCCTCAGCGGGACGCCCAAGGCAAGGCCAGAGTGCTCAAGCATATTGTATCACAACCCAAGGGAGATGTATGGATTTTTTGTGAAGGATCGCCAGCTCAGTCCCACTCAATGTCATCACCGTGCTCCCGCACCAGGCGGCACGCCTCCTCCTCATTCTCCACCAGAGCGCGGATGAGCTCCACCACCTTCGCCGCCTTCGCCTCGTTTTCCGGCGTGAGGTGGTAATAGCCCGCATAGGAACCCGCCTCCGGGTCGTGCTCCAGCCCCTCCAGCAGGGCGGGCTCCCGCTGGGCCAGATACCAGTCCAGCAGAGCCGCCCAGTTATAGCCGTTCATGTAGGCCATCGCGTGGGCGGCGTTCATCTGCTCCCCCACGCGGAAGGGCTTTTCCGCCTCCACGTCGAAGGATATCCCCACGTTGTTCTTGTATTGAAAGACCGACACATAATCATCCATTGCAATCACTCCTTTTTATACGATCCGTTTTTGGGCGTTATATAATTGGGCGTACTCCCCACCCGCCGCCAAAAGCTCCTCGTGGGTGCCTTCCTCTAAAATGTGGTTTTCGTCCACCACGATGATTCGGTTGGCCGAGCGGATGGTGGACAGCCGGTGGGCGATGATAAGGGTGGTGCGGCCCTTTGCCAGCTCATCGAAGGCGGACTGGATGCGGGCCTCTGTCACCGAGTCCAGGGCGGAGGTGGCCTCGTCCAGAATCAAAATGGGCGGGTTTTTCAGGAAGATCCGGGCGATGGACACCCGCTGCTTCTGCCCGCCGGACAGCATTACCCCCCGCTCCCCCACATAGGTGTGAAAGCCCTCCGGCATGGACATGATATCATCGTAGATCTCCGCCCGGCGGGCGGCCTCAATGACCTCCGCCTCACCAGCGTCCGGCCTGCCGTAGCGGATATTGTCCAGAATCGTCCCCGCGAACAGGAACACGTCCTGCTGGACGATGCCGATGTTGTAGCGCAGGGAACGCTGGGTCACCTCCCGCACGTCCTGGCCGTCCACTAGGATGCGTCCCCCCGTCACGTCGTAGAACCGGGGGACAAGCTGGCACAGGGTGGACTTGCCGCCGCCGGAGGGGCCCACCACCGCCACCGTCTCCCCCTGGGGGATGTGGATGGACACATGGTCCAGCACCGCCGGGCCGCCGTCATAGTGGAAGGATACGTCGTCCACCAGGATATCGCCCTTTGCCGCCTCCATCTCCCGGGCGTCCGGGGCGTCCTTCACGGCGGGCTCCACCCGCATCAGCTCCACAAAGCGCTTGAATCCCGCCATGCCGTTGAGAAACTGCTCCACAAAGGCGGCCAGCTTTCGCACAGGGGTGAGGAAGGTGGAGATGTACAGGGTGAAGGTGACCAGATCCACAAAGTCCATCTCCCCCCGCATGATGAAAAAGCCCCCCGCCGCCACGGTGAGCACGTTCATGGCGGGCAGGGCGAACTCAAGCCCCGCGTGGTAGGTGGCCATTGCCTTGTAATAGTCCCGCTTGGCCCCCTTGAACTGCTCATTGGCGGCCCGGAACTTCTCCTCCTCCTGCCCCTCGCTGGCGAAGGCCTTGGCGGTGCGCATCCCGGAGATGGCCGACTCCAGCTGACCGTTGATGCCCGCCATGGTCTGCTTCTGCCGCACGGAGGCCTTCATCATGCGCCGGCGCTGGATGATGGTGAAGCCCACAAAGATGGGCACCACGGCAAACACGATGAGGGCCAGCTTCCACTGGATGGCCACCATCATGCACAGCGCCCCGATGAGGGTGACGGCAGAGATGAACAGGTCCTCCGGGCCGTGGTGGGCAAGCTCGGTGATCTCGAACAGGTCGGTGGTGGCCCGGCTCATGAGCTGCCCCGTGCGGTTTTTGTCGTAGAAGGAGAAGGACAGGTCCTGCATATGGCTGAACAGGTCCCGGCGGATATCCGCCTCAATGCGCACCCCCATCATGTGGCCCCAGTAGGTGACGATGAAATACATCACCGAGCGCAGGGCGTAGGCCGCCAGCAAAATGCCCATGACGGTGAAAAAGGCGGCGTACAAGCTTTGGGGCAGCAGCTCATTGAGCGCCTGCCGGGAGGCCCAGGGAAAGGCCAGGTCCACCAGGGCGATGCCCAGGGCGCAGCACATATCCAGAATAAACAGCTTCATATGGGGCTTATAATAGGACAGGAAGATGGGGACGTAGCCCCGCTGGAAGCGCTGGGAATGCATAGGCGTGATACTCCTTCGTCTCTTGTTTTGCTCTCGGCCATGGGGGCCGCGCCGTCAGCCGGCCAGCCGGGCGATGACGGCGGCGGGGTCGATTATTCTAAGGAACTCACCGGTGGACGCCCGGACAAGGTACGTCGTGCCCTTGGTCACCTTGATGAACTCGGAGGGGGTGATGTCCGGCTTGGCCTGGCAGCACAGGGCGTAAAAGCCCGCCATCCAGGGAACCGCCCAGCTCAGGCCGCCCTCGTAATCGATCTCATAGTTTTGCGGCCCGGTACGGGCGGCATAGGCCCTGGAGCCCATGGGGACGCAGATGATACCAGGCAGGGTATGGTCTGTGGTGGGGGCCAAAGGCATGGGCCCGTAGGAGGCCGGGTCGTCCGGGTCGTCGAAGTAGCTGCGGCTCAGCCCAAGCAAGTTGAACGGGTAAAACTTCTCGGTGCTGGTCGTCAGCACAAGGATGCCCTGTTCATCCGCCTGCCGGATGGCGTTTTGAAGCGCCTCATATCCCAAGTCGTTTTCCCTATAGCCCCTGGAGATAGAGATCACCCGGATTCTGTTCTCCTGGGGCAGATGCTCGTTCATCTCGCACACCCGGAGGATGCAGCCGGCCATAATAGACGCGTCAAACTGATATCCTTTATCGGAGTCATGGCCGAAGGTGGAGGCGATGTAGTACAGGTCGGCCTCGGGCGCCACCCCCACCGTCTTTCCCACCGCGATGCTGGCCACCGCGGGGCCGTGCATCTGGGCGCCATGATCCGCGCAGTGGATCAGCTCGTAGGACTTGAGGTTGTCCGCGTACTCCTCATGCCCCGTGTACAGCCCCTGGTCGACGATGGCCACCCCCACCCCCTTGCCGGTGAGGCCCTGCCGGTGCAGGTCACGGACGGACAGGCCGGGGTTTTTGTTGAACTCCAGGATTTCCTCGGGGGAAAAGCCGTCCGGCAGGGGGTCGGGCCAGAGGGTGTCGGTGCTGAAGGACACCTCGTTCCAGTCCTCCACCACGCTGAGGTCCGCCTCCCGGGCGTCCATGGACCGCAGGTCATAGCCCCAAATATCCCCCTTGACCATGCCGGTAAACTCCCGCTCCCATATGGCCGCGTCCATCTCCACGGCCAGGTGCGCTTCCCCGTCGCCCAGGGCGTCCAGGTCGATGAGCTTTGTCACATAGTCCGCCTCGTGGGGGTCGTCGTGGCCGCTGTAGTCCAAGGGCTCCCTGGACGCGGGCGGCTCGCTTTCAACAGGAGCGCCGGTTGTGGCGGCAGGCGGCTCCTCCCCTGCGGGGGCGCAGCCGGGCAGCGCCGAAACCAGCAGGCTCAGGGCCAGCAATAAAGCGACGGCTTTTTTCTTCATGGCGTCTCGCTCCTTTCTATCGCGCGTCGGACGGCATCTTTTGACAGTTTGGGCAATAGTGCTTAAATAAATAGTATATCGGAAAGATTCGGCCTTGTCAATGCGGCCTAATGGGCTTATAATACGGTATTGCGCAGTTCAAAATGAATGGCAGGCCGCAGAGAGAGGAAGATATCCTATGCTTGACGCGTTTCTGGTGGTGGGGGGCAGCGTGCTCACCCTGTTTTTGCTCATGTCGGTGGGCTTCGGCTTTGGCCGCGCGGGCCTTTTGACCGGGACGGCTCTGTCCCAGCTGTCCCGCATCCTGATGTATGTGGTGACGCCGTGCATCATGCTCACCTCCTTTGAGGTGGAGCGCACCGCCGAAAGCCAAAGCCAGCTGCTCTCCTCGCTGGCGGTGATGGCGGGGGTGTACGCGCTGTATATGCTGCTCTCCCAGCTGCTCTTCCCCCGGGAGGGGGAGGAACACCGGGGCATCCTCCGCTTTGCCGCAGTATACGGCAACACCGGCTTCATGGGCCTGCCCCTGATCCAGTCCGCCCTGGGGGACGGGGCCATGATGGCCGCCGTGGTGGGGCTTGCCATCTTCAACACCGCCACCTGGACCCACGGACAGGCGCTCATCGGCGGGCGGGCCCGGCTGTCCCTGAAGCGGGTGGTGCTCAACCCCGGCGTGCTGGGCCTTGTGGGCGGGATGGCGCTGTTTTTCACCGGCTGGCGCCTGCCCGGCCCGGTGGACGACGCGGTGGGCTACCTCGGCAGCCTGAATACCCCCCTGGCCATGGTGGTCATCGGCGGCCAGATGGCCCAGGCCGACCTGCCCGCCGTCTTTTCTGTCAAAAAGCTCTACCTGGTGTCCGCCGTCAAGCTGCTGGGCATCCCGCTGCTGACCGGGCTGGCGCTGCTGCCCTTCCACATCGACCCCATGATCTACGTGGCGGCGGTGATCCTGGCCGGCTGTCCCACCGCCGGCGCCACCAGCCTCTTTGCCCAGAGCATGGGCAAGGACGCCGACCTGGCCGCCCGGCAGGTCACCCTGTCCACCCTGCTGTGCCTGGCCACCCTGCCCCTGGCGGCGGTGCTGGCCCAGATACTCGCGGGGGGCTGAATACAAAAGGAGGAAACGGGTATGGAACATTCGCCGCTCACCTGGAGGGAACGGGCACAGCTTTGGCTGCGGCTGGGCCTGCGGGGAGCGCTGGCCCTGGGCGGGGTGGCGCTGTTTGTCTATGTGGGGCTGCCCCTGGCCTCGCTGCTCAGCCCCTTTCTGTTTGCGCTGGTGCTGGCCTGGGTGCTCAACCCGGCGGTGCGCTGGCTCCAGCGCAGAACCCGGCTGTCCCGCAAGGCAGTGTCGCTGGTACTGGTGGTGCTGGTGTTCGCCGTGATCGGCGGGGTGCTGTTCGGCCTGGGCTGGATGGCGGTGGACCAGGTGCGGATGCTCTTTGACAACCGCCAGTCCCTGCTGGACGAACTGCTGAACGGCCTGGTGGGGGCGGTCAACAGCGTGGGCGGCTGGCTGGAGGGCCTGGGGGATTTCCTTCCCCAGGGGGTGGTCGCTACCAGCGAGGATTTGATGGACGCCCTCATCGGCTGGGCCCGGGGGCTGGATTATGACCGCTGGCTCACTGAGATGGCGGGGCAGGCCCCCTCCATGGCGGCCAATGTGTCTAATTTCGCCGTGGCCCTGGTAGTGTTCATGATGGCCAGCTATTTCATCACCGGGGACTATCCCCGGCTGCGCTTTGAGATCACCGACCGGGTGCCCGCCATGACCCGTGATTTCTGCCGCTCGGTGAAGGACATCTTTATGAGCGCCTTCGGCGGCTATGTGAAGAGCCAGCTCATCCTGTCCGCCGGGGTGTTTGCCATCCTGTCCGCCGGCTTCTTCCTCATGGGCCAGCCCTACGGATTGCTGCTGGCCTTTGGGCTGGCGGTGCTGGACTTCATCCCCATCATCGGCTCGGGCACGGTGATGGTGCCCTGGGCGGTGCTGGACATGATCCTGGGCCAGTATGGCGAGGCTGCCGCCCTCATGGCGGTGTGGGGGCTCATCGCCCTGTTCCGGCAGTTTGCCGAGCCCAAAATCCTGGGCGACCAGACCGGGCTGTCCCCCATTTTGTCCCTGGTGGGCATCTATGTGGGGATGCAGGCCGGGGGCGTATTGGGCATGGTGGTGGGGCCGCTGCTGCTGCTGGTGTGCATCAACCTGGCCAAGCTGGGCATATTCCGTCCCGTGCTGGACGACCTGGCCCTGGCCGCCCGGGACATCGACGCCATTTTGCGCCCGGGGCGGAGGACGGAGGAAAAGGAGGGATAGCGTCCCCCTCTTTCAGCAAACTTTCAGCGTAAATTCAAAATCATTTCCCTGCTGCGACACACTTTTGACATAATTTTGGGCTATTGTATTCTCAACGGCACGGGAGAGCGGCCTTCGCCCGCCGCCCCGGCCACCCAATATAGAATAGAACCATGGCATTGGAAAGGAGAACGTTCCATGAACGACCAAAACGGATTTGACAACAACGGTGTGTACCATTTCAATTATTCCGCCCAGCCCTCCGACCCCTGGGAGCAGCCCCAGCAGTCCCCCGCCGCTCCCCCCCAGCCCCCCAGAAAGAAAAAGAGCGGCGCGGGCAAGGTGGTTGCCCTGGTGCTGTGCTGCGCCTTGGTGGGCGGCGGCGCGGGCGTGGGCGGCGCGGCGGCTTACAGCGCGCTGGCCGGCGAACCCAAGGGGGAGACCACCATCTACCGCAATGAGGTGGATCCCACGGCGGTGACCATAAAGCAGGCCGACGGCCTGACCCCCATGAGCCTGAGCGAAATCAGCGCCGCCTACACCGACTCCTGCGTGTGCATCTCGGTGACGGCGGTGACTCAGCAGGGCTGGTATCAATATGAGAGCGCCGGGGCGGGTTCCGGGTTCATCATCAGTGAGGACGGCTACATCGTCACCAATTACCATGTCATCGATGGGGCCACCTCCATCAAGGTGACCCTGAACAACGGCGACACCTACGATGCCAAGCTGGTGGGCGGCGAGGAGCTCAACGATGTGGCGGTGCTGAAGATCGACGGCGTATCCGGCCTGAAGCCGGTGGTGCTGGGCGATTCCGACGATCTGGTGGTGGGCGAGCAGGTGTGTACCATCGGCAACGCCCTGGGCACCCTGTCCTTCTCCCAGACCTCCGGCCACGTGTCCTCCACCGGGCGGTCCATCACCATGAGCGACGGCACCGTGATGACCAACATGATCCAGACCGACTGCACCATCAACTCCGGCAACTCCGGCGGCCCCCTCTTTGACAGCTATGGCCGGGTGGTGGGCATCACCTCCGCCAAGCTCAGCAACAACGGCCAGTCCTCCCAGGCGTCCATTGAGGGCATCGGCTTCGCCATCCCCATCAATGACGTGGTGGGGATCGTCACTGACTTCATGGAGTACGGTTATGTCACCGGGCGGCCCTACATGGGCATCACCGTCCAGGATGTCACGCAGAGCGACATGCAGCGCTTCGGCTGGCCCCAGGGGGCCGTGGTCACCAGCGTGGAGGAGGGCTCCTGCGCGCAGAAGGCAGGGCTGAAGCAGGGCGACGTCATCACCAAGATCGACGACACCGAAATCACCGGCATGAACCAGATGGTGTCGGTGAAGAACGGCTATAAGGCGGGCCAGACCGCCCGGATTACCGTGTACCGCATGGGGGAGGAAGCTGTGCTGACCCTGACCTTCGACGAGCAGGAGAACAGCACCCAGAATTCCGGCGGCCAGCCCCAAGAACCCGCCCCCCAGCCCACCTCCAGCGGCAATTACGGGGGCCAGTACCCCTACGGCGGGGACGGCGGCGACGAGGGCTTCAACAGCAACCCCTTCAACAGCTTCCCCTGGAGCTACTTCTTCGGGTGGTAAACCAAGAGGCACGAGGATAAAACCCAATTAAAAGGCCCGCGGATTGCTCCGCGGGCCTTTCTTTGTCATGCGCTCATTTCCGCAATCTCAGCCTCCGCCTCGCCCCGGGTATCGGCGGAAAAGCAGAACGCACCGTCCAGGTAGACCTCCACGTGACCACGCACAAATTCCATCTCGTACATATGGGACGCTCCTTTCAGCCAGGAGGATTTGCCCTCCCTGTTTTCTGAGACCAGTATACTGAAAGAAAAGTCCTGTAAACCGGCATATTTATGGCGCTTGCCAAACAGCGTCCGGCCGGCGCGGCGTTGGGGTGTCCGCTTCGGGGAGGCATACCCTCCAGCCCCCGCTTCTGGCGGCGGTTCACCATGACCCCGGCGAAGAAGCCGATACCGCCCATTAGAGCCAGCAGCATCGGCTGCAAAAGCCGCAGCGTGTCCAGGTTGGCGCGCCGCTCCTCCATCGACTTCAAATACACCTCGCCGTGGACCAGCACCTCCACCGCGAAGCCGTCCGGCGTGGCGTCTACCAACGGCTGCGTGAAAAACGGCGTGGAATACAGCCCTGCAATCGTGTACTCCCGCTCCGCGTTCAAGCGGTTTCCTCCGCCAGGGGCATACATAAGAAGTTATTTACACTTGCGCCCGTCCCAATGCCGCCGCTGCTCCCGTTCAAGGCTCCGTTCGGTGTCAACGCCAATTTGAAATTGTAAGAAAACGCCGAAGAAATTTTGTAGTTTT
>CAJUQD010000037.1 GCA_910588105.1 uncultured Oscillospiraceae bacterium
CAACGGCTGTGCCATAATAGGGGTAAACCAGCAAGCCCTTGTCGCACAAGCGGTTACGCTGATTTAGTCCACCTATGACAGCTTTGATACGACAGGAGGTGACAGTCGAAAGACCATATATTCCGCCGCTGGTTGGGTTTTCACCGGACAAGCACCATATAGTATGCTCGAAAACCATTTACCACCCGAAAATTGACGATTGATGTCAGTTTTCGGGTGGCACTTTTTATTATGTCCATTTTTCTCGAAGCGAGCCCCCTGACGGATTTTTCATCCGTCAAGGGGGCTTTTTCGTTTTGAGACGAAAAGGAGAGGTCAACCATGTCACTGGAACTGGATTACTTTTACGGCAATGAAGCCGAGCAGTACAGTTTCTATCGGATTCCCAAGACTTTGTTCACAGACCGGCGGTTCAAGGGGGTTTCTATGGAAGCCAAGGTGCTGTATGGGCTGATGCTGGACCGTATGGGACTGTCTGTCCGTAACGGCTGGCTGGACAAGGACGGAAAGGTTTATATCTACTTTACTCTGGAGGATGCTGTTGAGATGCTGGACAGCGGCAAGGATAAAGTCATACGGCTGTTTAAGGAACTGGACAAGCCCAATGGGATCGGGCTGATCGAGCGCCGCAAGCAGGGGCAGGGAAAGCCCACGCGGATATACGTCATGAATTTTACTCTGCCACCAGAGCCGGAACAGTTATCTCCAGCTACTCCGTTGGCGCCGCCTGCCCAGACTTCTGAATTTCCGAAGTCTGGACTTCGGGGGGAAGCGGAAGTCTTGACTTCTGAAAAACCGAAGTCAAGACTTCGGCAACAGCGAGGTCAAGACTTCGCAAAACCCGACACTAATAAGACTGATATGAATGATACTGAATTGAGTGATACTGAGTCTTCTATCTATCCCCCTGCCCCCTTATTGCCCTCGCACTCTCGGCGCACGCGGCCGCAGCGGGATAGGATGGGTCAGATGGATGCGTACAGGGAGTTGATCTGTGAAAACATCTCTTATGACCTGCTGCTCCAGGAGAACCCCTACGAGCGTGACCTGATCGATTGCTATGTGGAACTGATGGTGGAGACCTGCTGTACCGGGCGGGAAACCATCCGGGTCAATCAGGAGGACGTGCCAGCCGATGTTGTCCGCAGCCGGCTTCTGAAACTGGACAAGATGCACATCGAGTATGTGATGGAGTGTCTGCGAAACAACACCACGCAGGTCGGGAACATCCGGGCCTATACGCTGTCGGCGCTCTACAACGCCCCTGTAACCATCGGCCAGTATTACGCATCCCAGGTCGCTCACGATATGGCCCAGGAGGTGATGCCGTGAGAATTGGTTTGGTTGAGGTAGACGGACATGAGTTCCCGAACCTGGCCCTTATGCGGTTGTCCGCCTGGCACAAGGCGCGTGGGGATACCGTGGAGTGGTGGAGCGGCTTTGAACACTACGACCGGGTGTATCTGTCAAAGGTGTTCACATTTACGCCGGACTTTTCCACCGTAATCAACGCCGGTGAGGTCATCACCGGCGGGACGGGCTATAAGGACTACCGCTCCCTGCCTCCGGAAGTGGAGGCTACAGCCCCGGATTACAGCATTTATCCGAACTACACAAGGGCTATCGGCTTCTTGACCCGGGGTTGTATTCGCATCTGCCCCTGGTGCATAGTTCCCCGCAAAGAGGGATATATCCATCCAGCGTCTGCCTGGGAGCAAATCAAACGCCCGGACAGCCGGGAGATCATCTTTCTGGACAACAATGTGCTGGCCTCCGACTTCGGACTGGAGCAGATCGATCGCATGGGCGGTCAGAAAATTTGGGTGGACTTCAATCAGGGTTTAGACGCCCGATTGATTACACCGGAGACGGCCAAGCTACTGGCTAGA
Source organism: uncultured Oscillospiraceae bacterium (assembly GCA_910588105.1). Taxonomy (GTDB): domain Bacteria; phylum Bacillota; class Clostridia; order Oscillospirales; family Oscillospiraceae; genus Enterenecus. The sequence goes on from CAJUQD010000037.1 coordinate 1,890, forward strand.
CTCCGCTGGATTCGTTTTGTGCGGATGTCCTGTGATACCAACGCCATGCTCCCTGTGGTGGAACAGGCAGCGGCATATCTCAAAGAAGCCGGGGTTGCAAAATCCCGGCTATGGGCCTATGTGCTGGTTCAGGACGTAGCAGATGCTCACCAGCGGGTGGAGACCCTGCGAGGTATGGGCGTAACGCCTTTTGCACAGCCGTACCGGGACTATGACGGCGGGGAGCCGACAGAGGAACAGCGGCGGTTTGCCCGCTGGGTCAACAACAAGGCAGCGTTTAATAGCTGCTCGTGGAATGATTATTGTGAGGACAGGAGGACCAAAAATGGCATATAAGAAGTTGCAAAAGAGCGTGGAGCAGGATCCCCGCTATCATGATACTTGGCGGCTACTGAAGAAATACCGGGATGTGGTTTGGAGCATGGAGCTGTCCGTCCAGCAGTTGAAGAAAGAATTTGAGTGCGAGTACGGCAGCAGCGTGGATGACTTTCTGGAGTCCGTCTACATGGCCGGCGCCGATTTGAGCGGGACGCAGATTGAGAACCACGCCCGCTGCATCGAGCGGAGCCGGAAGATGCTGGCGCTGGTGAACAGCGCGGTGGAGCTCTTGCGGACGAAGCACAAGAATGGCGAGGCGTACTACTGGATTTTGTACTACACCTTTCTCTCCCCACAGCAGGTGGAGAATATCAACGCCATCATTGAGCAGCTCCAGCCCTACATCCGGGATATCGGCCGCACAACTTATTACCGCAAACGTGAGCAGGCGGTAGAGGCCCTCAGTTCCATCCTGTGGGGATATTCCTCTAAGGACTGCCTTGATTTGCTGTCGGAGGTGTTTCCGCACACAGAGGACGAGGCATAGGGGAAAGCACCAGCCCGTGCGGTTCATTTACGCCGCACGGGCTGTCCTTATTTTGTGAGAATGGCTTTACCATCTGCTGGTTAGTATGATATACTATGAAAAATAAAACATCCTGGAGGTGTATTCACAATGGCAGACAGCAAAGATGATGGCTTGATTCCTATTCCTGAACCTTACTCCCGGCGCAGGCTGAATGCGCTCTACCGTGAGATTCCCCTCCCGGATATAGTTTCACGGATGCTACGTAAATACTTCAACGCAATGGCGAATCTATATGGGATTATTCCGCTCCGAAAGGCCTTTGAAATCATCCAGGAGCAAAACCACAGTCGTTTCACGCAGGAAGAACTGTTAGCGTTTGCGGAAATTGCCCGCCATGAGGAAGAGGACTACTACATCCTGGGTCTGGACGAGTTATACACGGACGGCAAACTGGGTAGCCCCTTGGATCGAGAAATAATTGATGTATTCTTGCTGGATGGAGATATATCCGCTTACCACGAAACGCTGCGGTCACAACACAGCAAACCTTATTACATCCCGCCGAAAAAAGAATTGCTCAAATACGATGATATGTTCTACTGCGAGCCGACACCGGAGCATAAGGCTTTTATGGTGGTGATTTCCAGTAAAACAGGAAATCATAATTTAGATCAGGCAGTCTTTGCGGACTTTATTATGAAAATGCGCATTACATCCACATCCTTCCCCAATGTGATGGACGAAGCAACCCGGCTGGGGCTTCAGTTCAACGGCGAGGCAGACATTAACCGTTTTCTTTCGGTTTATAACAATTTCCAGAATAACTGCCGTATGCAGCGCAACCGGGGCCATACGCCCCGCGAAATCATGGAGATGGTTCCGCCAGAGGAGCGCATACCGAAATCTCTGTCCTTTGGCCCCAATATCCGCAAGGCATTGGCAGACAGGACAATGAATGTCGAGGAACTGCGGCAAGGCATCTTGACTATGGATAACATCCCCAGTGAGGAACTGCGTTTTGATATGCTCCGCCAAATTGCGGAGATCACCGGTAGCGCGCTGCCCCAACAGGCGCATAAGCAGAAAATCGGCCGCAACGATCCCTGCCCCTGCGGCAGCGGCAAGAAATATAAGAAGTGCTGTGGGCGATAGGGAGGCTGTACTATATGAAAATCAAGCTGGCGCAGGTCATCTTTGCGGTTGAATCGGCTTCGGAGGCATTCCAGGAATACTTTGATACCCAAACCGGGCAGAGCGTAGCTCTGGCAGACCCCGATATTACCGGGGAACGGGACGAAGAGCTTGCGGATTTAATCATAAATTTCCCGGGCCGGTTTCTTCCATTCCCCAGCAAGTACGAGATCCATGAATACCGCATTATGGCTGATTTTGTGGACGAACTACGCCCCGGCGCGGCTCGTGAAGAATTGGCCGGAGCTATCCGAGGCAAGGGCGCGTTCCGCAGGTTCAAGAACGGCATCCGCTATCATCGCCTGGAACAGCAATGGTACGATTATCTGGCCCAGGCCCAGCGGGAGATTGCCATTCGCTGGTGTAAGGAAAACAATCTGGAATATGAGGAAGACGACACCTAAAATAAAGGGGTCTATGCTTTCGGACAAACAGGAGGAAATTGTACATGGGACCGGGAGTGATTACAGCGGATCTCCACGGAAAGAATGCCTACCAGGCCAAGGTGACGGTGGAGGCACTGCTCCGCCGCGCTGACAGGGCTACTTACCGTCTCCGCCTGATTCACGGTTGCCATGGCGGAACCGCTCTGCGGGATTTTATCCGAGAAACCTATTCCCACCATCCGCAGGTGCAGAGACTCGTGTTCTCCCCTGATGGCGGGGTCACGGAATTGGTACTCAGAGAGTTTTAATTCATGGTAGTACAAAATTAGGACGGTTTTGGGACTGAATTAGGACGGCTTTGGAATTGACATGGGAATCTATATATGTTAAGATAATCATGCTCAAAACTGTAATCACAAACGAAAACGGCTATGGAGGGACGCTGAAAGGCGTCCTTTTTTCGTCCCTCCACAGCAGCCAGGCGGCGTCCAAAAGTTGGTCGCCGCTTTCGTTTTCGGCGGAAAAACGAAAAGGAGGCATCTATTTGAACCCCAAAAATGTTCCCCCCGTCAAAAAGCCGGAGAACAAGCTGAAGAGACACATTGACTGCGGACGCATCCTCTATACGGCGTTTCTCTGTATGTGCATGGCTTCTATGCTCTGCCTGCCGGCCTTTGCCGCCGGCACCACTATTTGGACTAAAGCCAGCGAAGTCATGAAAGACGTCTACACTCAGGTCCTTGGTATCTCTACCATCGCGGCTGTGGTTACGGCGGCTGTGGCCCTGCTGATGATGAACTTTTCCCGCTCTGGACGGACGGTGGATGAATCCCGTGCTTGGCTCAAACGCATCATCGTCACATGGATTATCCTGAACTCCCTCGGCTTCATCATGAGCTATGTCACTCCCTTCTTCTCCGGCGGCCAGTACACGCCGTAAGGGCTTATGGGTATCTTAGATGGCATAGTGGAGTGGATCGCGGAACAAATCATGTACGGCCTGGATATGATTAACACATCAGTTTTGGGCGCGCTGGGCTGCGACATGAGCGTGTTTCTGCGATACTTCCCTGCTGCCGAAACCATGTATGAGAGTTTTGTCGCTCTGGCTATCGGGCTGATTCTGCTGCTGTGGGTTTGGAACCTGTTCAAAAACTTTGGACTGGGTGCCGGCTCCGAGGCGGAGGACCCCATCAAACTGAGCATCCGCTCTATCCTGTTCATCCTGCTGGCCTATTATTCCGACCAAATCGTGGACATTGCGCTAACTATCGGCGGAACGCCCTACAACTGGATTATGACCGCATCCCTGCCCAGCCTGGACTTCGCCAGCTTTAACTCGGTGCTGCTCACCATCATCGGGGTCTGCGCCAACGGCGGCGTCGCTCTCATTGTACTGATCCTGCTTCTGGTGCTGGCATGGAACTACCTGAAACTGCTGTGTGAGGCGGCGGAGCGGTATGTGCTGTTAGGGGTGCTGGTCTTTACGGCTCCTGTCGCTTTCGCTATGGGTGCGTCTCAGGCCACCTCCAACATTTTCAAAAGTTGGTGCCGGATGTTCGCGGGACAGCTCTTTTTGTTGGTCATGAACGCCTGGTGCCTGCGGCTGTTCGTCAGCATGGTAGGCGCGTTTATCGCAAATCCACTATCCCTGTAAAGGAGGACTCAAAACGAAAAAGAGAATATTCTTCACGTTGCTGCTGGTATCTCTGCTGGCGGCTTTTTTATGTGTCCCGGCTTTCGCCGTTACAGAGGCAGAAGTGGAGGCGCAGGTGGCGGCCTCCAGCAAGTCGGAGGTTACCGGGAATGTGCTGATCTGGTTTCTGTGCGCCGTGGCTTTCCTCAAGGTATCACAGAAGATCGACAGCTTCATGGCAACCCTTGGTGTCAACGTGGGCCGCACAGGCGGCTCCCTGCTGGCTGAGGCTATGCTCACCATGCGGGCAGTTACAATGGTTGCAGGCGGCAAAGGCGGTGCCGGTACCAATCGGGCCGGAGCTGCCTCCAGCGGAAAGGCTGGAACAACCAGCGGATCCGGAATGTCAGGTTTTTTCAAGGGCGGATTGATTGGTATGGCTAGCCGCCATGTTACCAACAGCGCAATCAAGACCGCCACCTCTCAGACCTCCGCCGTCCACACCGCCCAGTCCAGTGTACGGCAGGCTACAGCGGCGGTCACGCCAGAGGCACCATCGGGGGTGGGACCTTCGGTCAACAACGATATTCACACTGGTGGGGTCAATCTCCAAACTGAAGGCAGTGCCACAGCCGGCTCATCCCCACAAGAAGGCGTTATTGTGACCGATGCCACTCCTCCACCCGTTGCTGCGCAGAGTGATGGTCAGGTTTCCGCCGCAGACCAGGCCAGCGGTACGGTGCTGAACATTCCTCTGGCAGACAGTTCTATCCCGGACAGCTCTATTCCCGATGGGTCCATCCCCGCCGAGGCGGCTCCCATCGTTTCTCCGGGTGAGAGCGTTTCCACTGCGGAAAGTATATCTATATCCGATAGCGGCGCTGCCTTTAGTGTTCCCCAGAGCGGCGGCACAATGCTGAACATTCCTCCGGCAGACGGTTCTATCCCATACGGCTCTACTCTTGATGGTTCCGTCCCAACCGAAGCGGCTCCCATTGTTTCTCCGAATGAGAGCGTTTCCGTTGCGGAAAATATATCTGTATCTGATGGCGGCATTGCCCTGAATGTTCCCCAGGGTGAGGGTGCGGCCCTTATCGGAGCAGGCAACGGTCCCGTTCAGGAGGGCGTAATCGTCACCGCCAGCGACCAGCAGACCAACACGCAGAGCTCCACGGATACGCAAAATGTGCAGAAGTCCTCCGTTGTAGAACGTTCCCACACCGTCCGCAACCACACAAAACCCGTACAAACCGGCATCCCCAGCTTGGGCGGCGCCATTTTCTCAAAATCTCTGGTTGCGGGGGGCAGTTTTGCCAATGATGTTATCGGCACAGTGGCCCGGGGCGAGGTAGCCGGCAGAATTACTGGCGATATGGCGGCCCAGTCTCTGCAATCTTACTTGGGGTATACCGCAGAAGGTAAAATTCCCCCCATTTTTTCCAATACAGAAATTGGAGGCGGGAGAATTTCAGGCTATGTATCCACACCTGAACATCCGCAGCCGATTGCGTTTGGTATGTATCATGCAGAGCAGTATATGGAACCAACAGGCACTTTTTCAAAGGTCCGCTCTGCGGATGGGACACTTTGGTATACACAGATGCCCCAGGATGTAGTGGAGCGCAAACCGTATATGGCTTCGGACGATAAAGTGGCTTACCAGGAGCGCATCATTAAAAAACTCCCCGACCCACCCAAGCGTAAGGATCGGGTATAAGGAGGTCCTATGCGTCAAGAAGAACGGGATACTTATCTAATCCCACCTAATTTCATTGAGGGAGGCACCCTGATGGGCGGGATGTTCAAGACCCGCAACGCCATTGAAGCGGGCATCCTAGGGGCGCTGACCGCCCTCCCGGTGCTTAATCTGGGAATCTCCCTCACTATGCGCATCATCATTCTCTGCCTGACTACTCTGCCTCTGGTGCTGCTGGCCCTCATTGGGGTGGGCGGCGGAAGCTTGTCTGAGTTCATCCTGCAATTTTTCAGTTTTCTTCGCAATCGCCGGGTGCTGGACAGGAAGGGCGAGAGTAAAAAGGGGCTTCTTCCCAGCTGGACGCAGAGGAAAGAAAAAACAAGGCTGGAAGATGTAGAAGAACTGCCCAAAAGCCGTAGCCGGTTGCAGGTAGACCTTAAAGGCCGGAAAGTGGATCAGTTCAAAACCTTTCTGGCCCCGGAGGTCAAGCCTCTCAACCCACTGGCGGATTATGTGCCTATCGAAAAGATAGAGCATGGGGTCATTTTCACCAAAGACCACCGTTATGTGAAAGTGGTTGAGGTTATCCCAGTAAACTTCCTCCTGCGTAGCGCCCAGGAGCAGCGGAACATCATCTACTCCTTTATCAGCTACCTGAAAATCGCTCCTGTAAAGGTACAGTTTAAGGTGCTGACCAAGCGGGCGGACATTGACCGCCATGTGCAGACCGTGCGGCAGGAACTGGCCCAGGAGACCAATGCGCACTGCCGGGAGTTGCAGGAGGACTATCTGCGGCTGATCCGACAGCTTGGCTCCCGTGAGGCCATCACCCGGCGGTTCTTCCTGATTTTCGAGCATGAACCGCTGCCCGGCGCCAAGCGGGGCCACGAGGAAGAGGAGGCCATCGCCTCCCTCCAGACCGCCGCCCGGACAGCGGCCAACTACCTCCGTCAATGCGGAAACACTGTGGTACTAAACCATGAGGATGAGAACGAGGCCACAGCGGAAATTCTGTACCATGTCCTCTGCCGCGCCGAGAGCAACGACAAGCCCTTTGCCGGGAAGATTAAGCAGGTGGCGGCGGAGTATATGGCCGCCGGCCGGTCGCTGGAGGAAATCCCAGTCAATGAGTTCTATGCCCCCTCCCAAATCGACCTGTCTCACGGGCGGCATATCTGTATTGACGGCATGTACTATGCCTATCTGCTGATTCCGTCTGGTGGCTACAAGGCCCAAGTGCCTGCCGGCTGGCTCAGCCTGCTGGTGAACGCCGGGGACGGCATCGACTTGGATATGTTCCTGACCCGTCAGCCCAAAGACCGCATGATCCGCAAACTGGGCCAGCAGCTCCGCATCAACCGCAGCAAAATCAAGGAGACCAGCGATACCAATACGGACTTCGACGACTTGGATGGGGCCATCCGTAGCGGCTACTTCCTAAAGGACGGCTTATCCAACAACGAGGACTTCTACTACCTCAATCTGCTGGTGACCATCACCGCCTCTAATGTAGAGGACCTGGAGTGGAAATGCGCGGAGATGAAAAAGCTGCTACTCAGTCAGGATATGGACGTTCAGCCCTGTTCTTTCTGTGAGGAGCAGGCTTTTTTATCCTCACTGCCGCTGGCATCTCTGGAAAAGCACCTCTATGAGCGATCTCGGCGTAATGTCCTGACCTTGGGTGCGGCCAGTTGCTACCCCTTCACCAGTTATGAAATGTGTGACGACAACGGTATTCTGCTGGGGGTCAACAAGCATAACAACTCTCTTATCATCGTGGACATCTTTGATTCCCGAGTCTACAAGAACGCCAACATCGCCATTTTGGGCACCAGCGGTGCGGGAAAGAGCTTTACCATGCAGTTGATGGCGACCCGGATGCGGCGCAAGGGCATCCAGGTATTCATCGTGGCTCCGTTAAAGGGCCATGAATTCCACCGGGCCTGCTCCAACATCGGCGGGGAGTTCATTCAGATATCTCCCGCCTCCAAAAACTGCATCAATGTCATGGAAATCCGTAAGGTGGACAAGTCAGTGGATGAACTGCTGGACGGCCCAGGCGTGGAGAAGTCTCTGCTGGCGGCAAAAATCCAACGGCTCCACATCTTTTTCTCCCTGCTGATTCCCGACATGACCCATGAGGAGCGGCAGCTTTTGGATGATGCTATGATCCGCACCTACGCCCTCAAAGGCATCACCCATGAGAACGGCACTCTGGATGACCCGAATGCCCCTGGCCACTATCGGTCAATGCCGGTATTGGGCGACCTCTATGAGGTGCTGAAGCAGTCCGCCGAGACCAAGCGGCTGGCGAATATCATCAACCGTCTGGTCAACGGCTCTGCCCGGACATTCAACCAGCAGACCAACGTATCTCTGGATAACAAATACACGGTGCTGGATATCTCTGAACTGACAGGCGACCTGTTGACAGTGGGGATGTTCGTGGCGCTGGATTACGTTTGGGACAAGGCCAAGGAGAACCGTACCGAGGAGAAGGCTATCTTCATCGACGAGTGCTGGCAGCTCATCGGGGCCAACAGCAACCGTTTGGCGGCGGAGTTTGTTTTGGAGATTTTCAAGATCATTCGCGGCTACGGCGGCTCCGCTATCTGCGCTACCCAGGACATCAACGACTTCTTCGCTTTGGAAGATGGCAAGTACGGCAAAGGCATCATCAACAACGCCAAGACCAAGATCCTGCTCAACCTGGAGGACGAGGAAGCCCGGCGTGTCCAATCCCTGCTCCACCTGTCTGAGGCGGAAGTCATGGAGATTACCCACTTTGAACGGGGCAGCGGCCTTATCAGCACCAACAATAACAATGTGACGGTGGAAATCAAGTGCAGCCAGATGGAGAAGGAGCTGATCACCACCGACCGGAGGGAGTTGCAAGAGCTGCTGGACAAGACCCAGGCCGCGCCGCCTGTGGCGTAAAGCGGAGCGTATACGGTGTTAATGCGAGGGCTATTTTTTAATGCGTTTTTTATACGGTCCGTATGCGGAAAACCGCCTCGGCAATAGCTGTGGCGGTTCCGCTGTGCGATTTTTATACGGCGCTAATACGATTTTACGAGGTGAATGATTATGATGAAAACCCGTGAACAGGTCTATGGCCGGGAGGCAGCGGCTATCCTGCGGGATATTTCCATGTACCGGGTGTTGACTGCGGAACAGATCCTGCGCCTGCATCCGGGGAAAGACGCCAAGGAGCGGAATAAGATCCGGAATCTGCTGACCTACCTGGTGAAGCAGCAGCGGGCTTGGCTCTCCGAAGATGAGCGGTTCTATCTCGCGGCCCCGGATGCCCTGGAGGACATGGACCGGGGCCTTTTCGCTGCGGTATGGGTGCTGGCGGACTTTGCGGATGAAGTGGAGTATCATTCCGTTGGCGATTTCCCGGCCAAAATTATCTTTTTCGCCGGCGGTGAAATCTACGAGATCGTCCACGCCGCCCAGGGCAAAGAAGTTCTGATGTCCCACGTGCTTTCCGATCCCGGCGAGCAGCCCTCCCGCTACCTTGTGCTGGTGGATGATGCTTCTCAGATTGCGGAGCTGCAAATCCCCCATGCCAGCGGCTACTGCACCGTATCCCCGGAAGGGCAGGTGCAATATTACCAGAAAGAATGAGGTGAACCATTGAACCGAAGCACCGTTTCCCGGCGGATATCGTCCATTCTGGATGATATTCAGCGTCTGACCAACGCACTGTACGCCATGAATACCACCGATCTTCAGCGATACCCGGACAATTACGAAGTATTGTCCATTGACGCCGCCCTCCGAGCGGAGGGCATCGCCTGTCGGCTGCGCCATCTCATCTACGCCAGCACGACCACACCAAAGACGGAGTATCTGACCTCCGCGGCCAACACGCAGGGCATCTCAGTGCGCTGTAAGGACGGCGTTTTTGAGGTTACGCTGCCTGCTCTGCTCCCAAAACGTAAAATGTGGCAGAGCGGCGAATATCTGTTGGAGCCGTTGGGGGCGGCTTTGACCCAGTACGCAAGGGGTCATCCCCTTCCCCGGTTCCGGCACTGCCTGATTGCTTTCTCCCATATCTACGACCAGGAGTTGCCGGAGCGCCGCATCAGAGACTACGACAATCTGGAGCTGAAGCAGATCCAGGATGTGGTTGCCGCTTTTGTTCTGACAGACGATACCGGAGGCCTCTGTGATACCTACCACACAACAGAGTTGGGCGCGGTAGATTGTACCCGAATTTCCATCATGGAGACGTCCCGTTTCCTGGCGTGGCTGGCCGAAAAAGAAATCCTCTGAAAGAGGCCGAAAGAGGGCAAAACAGGGGTCCCATTTAGGCCCTTTTGAGGTGTTCCGTTTTGGGACCCCAGGTCCACCGCCAAAAACGCTTGCAGCGCAAGGAGTTTTGGCCGCTTACGCTGAGTGCGGAAACGCCCAGGTTATACGGACCCTGGGCGTTGAGATTACTGAAATAGGAGGTGTCGCAACTTGCCAGACCAAGTGACAAAACTCCCTGCCCCGGATACGCTGCCCGACCTCCTTTTGACTCTCGTTGCCCTCTCTGGCGAGTTCCCAACCAATCTGGTGAACAGTCTCCCCAGTACGAAAGCATACCGGCAGAAAGTCATCAAGCGGTTAAAGAAACAGATGCTGATCTATGCCTATTCGCAAAACGGCCTTCGCGGTCTGCGCCTGACTGCCGATGCCAAAAGCCTTCTTTCCGCTGACAGGCCAGAGCGGTTTGCCTCTCTCTTTACCGGCGATACGGTAACAAACGCACCTAAATATTCCGTTCCCCATCGCCTGCGCCTCCATCGGATGGCTGAGGTGCTGGTTACGATGCACAATGCAGGAGTGTCGGTATTTCCATGGGAAAAGACAGCCGTGTTTCAACCCTCGCCGCCCCTGGGCCATACTCATATTACTCAGCCTGCCTATTACAGCTCCCGTGAGGTCAAAGAGGTCGGGCCGCAATCATCCATCATACGCGGTTCCCGTTCAACCGGCGTCTTGCTATCGGACGGCGGTATTTTTATTGCCTACAACACCGGCCCATTCCAGATGAAGTGGGAGTACAAGGCCGAGATGCGGATTAAGTTTCTGCTGCAAACGGAAGTCTGCCGACAGCGGCTCCCGGCGCAATTCATGGATGTTGGAGTGGACGCGGTTGTGTTTGGCACGGATATGGAGCGGCTGGGTGCGCTGATGGGTGTAGGCGATGGCCTGTCCCACAACAACTTTGTGCTGGATGGCGGCTTTGAGCATTTCTATTTCTTCCCAGGTGACCACAAAGGAAATGCGTTGGTGCGTCTGCTCTGCAACGGCGAACTTCGTGTCTCTTTGGACACTCTGCTTTTGAGCGGCCTTCATCCGCCGAACCCCGGCCTGCCGATGGAGAATGACGGATTGGAAGGCGATACCCCCGTCCTCTTTGGCTATCTCTGTGATATGCCTCGGCTCAGGCGCTTTGATAATGCGTTGTCTATCCACGAAAAGGACGGCATCGTCATTTGCTTTGACTTCCAGGAGGAGGCGTACCGCCGCTGCCTTGGCCCTCGTATCCAACTTCAATGTCTTGACCTTGAGGCAGTAGAAAGGAGTGTGTTTCCATCTCTCGAAAAGAAATGATCAAGCTCGCCATTATCCTGCCTGTCGCTCTGATTGCTCTGCTCTATGGCGGCGGCTACATCGGTCAGTTCATCTACAATTATCAGGTCTGGGAGGCGGCAGGTGGCGTGTTCGGTACCTCTCCCCAGTTCCCAAGCGGCAATTTTTTCGCCTGTATCGCCGCCGCCTTTCACTTTCCCTATGGCTTGTACGGCATAGGCTTCTGCGTGGGGGCGTTGGCTGTCCTGATTTTCATGGTCATGCGGATGGGATACAGCGAGACCGGCGAGTATGACCGAGACCGCAACCTGATCTACTCCAACAAAGGCACCTACGGCACAGCGGGCTTTATGTCCAAAAAGGAGCTGAAGGGTGTCTTGGATCTGGTTCCCAATATCCGCAAACACCCCGGCATCATCCTGGGGGAGTTGGACGGCCAGGTGGTATGTGTCCCGGAGAAGACCCGGTTCAATGGGAATCTGGCTGTGTACGGGGCCAGCGGCTCCAAAAAGACGCGGGCGTTCTGTATGAATATGATTCTCCAGACGGTCGCCCGGCGGCACTCTCTTATAATCTGTGACCCAAAATCGGAACTCTATGAAAAATCCAGCCAGTATCTTCGAGACAAGGGCTATACGGTGAAGGTGTTCAATCTGGTCACCCCCTCCTGCTCGGATTCCTGGAACTGTCTGGCGGAGATCAATGGTCAGGAACTGATGGCACAGCTTTTCTGTGATGTCATCATCAAAAATACTGGCAGTGCCAAGGGAGACCACTTCTGGGACAACGCTGAAATGAATCTGTTGAAAGCCTTGGTTCTCTATGTGGAGCGGGGCTACCCGGAAGAGAAAAAGAACATTGGTGAGGTCTACAAGCTATTGACGCAGAGCAGTGAGAAGGAGCTGAATGCCCTTTTTGATGTGCTGCCCGTCACCCACCCGGCTAAATCCCCCTACAGCATCTTCAAGCAGTCCGGCGAGAATGTCCGGGGCGGCGTCATCATCGGTCTGGGGTCCCGGCTCCAGGTATTTCAGAACAGCGATATTCGGGAAATCACCGGCCATACGGAGATTGACATGGAGCTGCCGGGTAAAGAACCCTGTGCCTATTTCTGTATCACCAGCGACCAGGACAGCACCTTTGACTTTTTGTCCTCGCTGTTTTTGTCCTTTGTTTTTATCCGGCTGGTACGCTATGCCGATCAGGAATGTCCCGGCGGGGCACTGCCTGTTCCCGTCCATGTACTGGGTGAGGAATTATGTGCCTGCGGCGTTATCCCTGACCTTTCCCGCAAAATCTCAGTCATCCGTTCCCGGAACATCTCTATGTCCTGTGTATTCCAGAACCTCGCGGGACTCCAGAACCGCTACCCACTGAACCAGTGGCAGGAGATACTGGGCAACTGCGATGTGACGCTGTTCCTTGGCTGCACCGATGCCCTGACAGCGGATTTCATCTCCCAGCGAACGGGTGAGGCAAGTATTTCCGTAACCAGCAAGGCCAAGCAGCTGGGGACCTGGCGCATTTCCAACTATACCCCGGAATACCGGGAGACCAGCGGCGTCGGCAAGCGCAGGCTGATGACGATGGATGAGGTGCTGCGCATGGATGTGGACCGCGCCCTGGTGATTATCCGGGGCAAAAATGTATTGGAGGTGGATAAGTACGACTACTCAAAGCATCCGGAAGCTAAGAAGCTGCGGCCCAGCAAGGCCTCCGCCCATGTCCCTGACTGGCGTGTAGCCCAGGAGAAGAACAAGCAGCCCAAGCCTCCCGCCAAGAAAGCCGCTCCGACAGGGAACCCGGCACAAGGGACGGTCCGGCAGGGCGAAGAGATGGTGGAGCCGTCTGCTCCTCCGGCAGGCAGAACGCAAAAGAAACCAGCAGTGCCCAAAACTCCAGCAAAGCGGCAGAGGCAATCACCGCAGGCAAAGAGGACAGCTTCTCATCCCAAAGAGGAAGAACAGCCCTCTGTTTCCTCTCAGCCGGCGGCGGATGAAGAACAGCCGGTGCCGGCTTCTACAGAAACAACAGGAACAACTCGGGTCGTGACTGCGACCAGAGATTCCATATTCGTTAGACCGAAATCAAAATGTGAAGAGGAGGAATAATTTCACAATGCCAAGGAAAAAAACTGTACCCATTCCTGAAGAGCAGGAACTGACTGAGCAGACTGGCCTTCCCGCTGATACCGGCGGAATGGAGGCCGAAGCCGCCCCGGAAACCGGGATGACTGATTTTTCCCCCAGCGATGATCCTTTCTCCGGCGGCGATGCCGGCGTTTGGGAGGAAGGCGGCGGCGATGTTCCGCACGATGACGCCGATGGTGGTATCGCCCCTGCTGACCCGGAGGCCGATGTAACCGAAAACGGGGCTGAGGAACCCGACGCTGGTTCCATGGGCGATGAAACCGACGGCGAAGCCCAGGACGGGGAATTTCCCGCAGAGGATGTGTCTTCTGATGGTGGGAGCGTCCCCCAGGATGATGTACCTTTCGACGGTGAACCGGAAGAGTCTGACCCTGAGTACGACTCTTTACTCCAGGAATGGGGTGAAGCGAGTGTCTCCCCGGACGGTGAGGCAGGAGTCGGCGATGACCCGCTGACGCTGGCACCGCCGCCCGGTGAGGAGCCGGATGTTCCTGCCCCAGAGGACACTTTTGCGGAGGATACGCCGCCCAGGGAGGCACGCCCCCGGAGACGCCGCGAGGCCGCCGCATCTCTCTCTGCCTCTCGCCGCACGGCTGACCGTGAGCGGGTGCTGACCATCGAGGCCCGGGATGAGGTGCAAACCGAGGCGGAGCGGGAGGCCATCATCTGGCATGAAATCCAGAACGCCGACTGGACGCGCCGCATCCTCACTGGTACGCTGGATGGAGTGGAGCAGACGGAATCCGGCCTGACCCTGGCGGTGGTCAACTACAAGGGCTTCCGGGTGGCGATTCCCCTTAAAGAGATGCTGCTCTACCCTGGCAAACTGCCCACCGGCCCGGAGTACATGGAGACCATGGCCCGTCTGCGCCGCATCCTCATGGTCCGGCTGGGTTCTGAGATTGACTTCGTGGTGAAGGGCCACGACAACAAGAGCCGCAGTGCTGTGGGCAGCCGCAAGGACGCCATGTACCGCAAACGGCAGAGTTTCTATCTGGACAGGGATGAGATGGGCGAGCCCATGATCTACGAGGGCCGGGTGGTGCAGGCCCGGGTGGTGGCGGTCTCCGAGAAGATCATCCGTGTGGAGGTCTTTGGCGTGGAGTGCGCTATCGTGGCCCGCGGGCTGTCCCGCTCTTGGATGGGCGACGCCACCGAGAAGTACAGCGTAGGCGACCGTATTCTGGTACGTGTCCTCAAGATCAGCGGCAGCACCGTGGAGAATCTGGCGATTACGGCGGATGTGCGCAGTGTGTCCAACGGCACCGACCATGATAATCTGAAAAAGTGCGTGGTCCAGGGCCGCTACGCTGGGCGGGTTACCGACATCCGGGGCGGCGTGGTGTTTATCCGGCTGAACAATGGGGTCAACGCCATCGCCCACTCCTGCTATGACCGCCGCACCCCCGGCAAGCGGGACGATGTGAGTTTTTCCGTCACCCGGCTGGACCCGGAGCAGGGCGTGGCGGTCGGCATCATCACAAGGATCATCAAACAAAATTTGTAAAGGAGAGGGCCTATGAAGCATTTGAAGCGTCTGGCGCTGTCTTTGCTGCTGGTACTGTCCATAACAGTCACCGCCATGGCCGCTGAGGTTCCGGTAAGTCTGGTAGTGGAAAACCTGAACGGCCAGCAGCGCATCGTCAAGACCTATGAGCTTCCCCCCGGGACAGACCCGGAGACACTGAAGGAGCCGTCGTTTGAGTACGACGGCTTCACTTATACCTGGGCCTACACCACCAAGGAGGAGCACACCTTCCTGGAGACCAAAGCGGTAACCGAGAAGGTCACAGTGGAGACGGTCAAAAAGGACCTGAACGTGGTCCTGGAGCAGCTGGCCCCCAGCATCCCCTATGACGATGGGGAGTTTAGCGGCGAGCTGACTTTGGATCACACCACCATCACCACCGAGGCGGCGGGCTATACCACCAAGAGCGGGAAGGTTACCGCCACCAAAACCATTGGGCCGCTGGACCGCAACGATATGTCCTACGTTCCGGCTACCACAGTCAAGGACGGCAGAACGCTCAATCTGGTCAATGTGGAGTGGCAGGTCATCGGGACGGACCTGGTTGGGGACGCTCTGGCCCCTGCCTCCTATCAGGCGGTAGCGACCTATTCCGCGTCCACCAGCAGTCAGGTAGCCACAGGCTATGTCTCCACCGCAGAGTATAAAGGAACGGTGACCGCCTCTGGCGTGAGCAGCATCACTTATACAGTGGTCTACACCGGAGCGGAGATCGTGCCCGAGACACCGCAGCCTACCGAACAGCCGGACAAAAAACCGGGCAGTCTGTTCGGCGGGAATGTGGCCGCTATCGGCGGTACGATCCTGCTGGTGCTGCTGCTTGCGGCGCTGGCTGGAGCGGGCGGCTATCTGTTCCTGCACAGGAAGAATGTCTATGTCTACATTCCGGGCGACAGGCCCCGGGATTACAAGCTGATCGCCAAGTTCCGGGCGGAACCTCAGCGGCCGGAGATAGACATTACCGGTCTGGACCCCTACCCGGAAAGCATCATCGCGGTGGAGATCAAGCGTCCCCTGGCAAAAAAGCTGCTGGGCCAGACCTTCACCGTCCATCATCGCGGAGCGGATTATGCCTACACCGTTCTTCAGGACCGTCCTGGGGACTGGCATGAGTTCGACCCTACCGAGGAAAAGGAGGAATCTATTTGAAGCACATCAAAATGTTTGCCGGGCTGATGCTGTCCGCTGTGGCGGCGCTGTGCATGAGCGTCCCGGCCTTTGCGTCGGACTACTCGTTCACCACAGACGCCCCCCAGGACTACTACAAGAGCACCAGCTATGAGGACGTCTACGGCTCCCAGTACAACTACGGGGGCCGGAATGTGGTGGACTACCAGGTGCCGGAGCTGGAGTACGGCGTTCAGAGCACCACCATGACCGGCGTGATGGAGCGCACCATGCTCCCCGGCCTCCAGCAGACGGTGGCGACTGGAGGCGGCGGCTACGGCGTGGCCGGGGGCGGCCCCATCACCGTACTCACCGAGGCCACCGGAACGGGCGGCTCCGGTTCCACTTCGACCACCACCCCCACGACGCCCACCCTGCCCACCACTCCCAGCTATCAGCAGCCGGCCTACACCAGCGTGGAGGGCATGGCCTACAAGGACGGCAGCATCGGCACTGTCAAAATTCCCTCGCTGAAAATCAACATGAAGGTCTGGGAGGGCGAGACCGACGCCAGCATGAAAAAGGGCCTGGGCCATTACAGCTCTACCTCCGCCTGGGATGGAAATGTGGCAATGTGTGGACACAACCGGGGGAGCAAGTATGTGATCGGTTCCATCAAGGACCTGGAGCAGGGCGACACCATCACCTACACCACGATCTACGGCACCCGCACCTATCAGGTCACCACCGTGAAGGTCATCTCCAACACGGATTGGAGCTACCTCCAGTCCACCGCCGACAACCGCATTACCCTCACCACCTGTCTGGCCGACCACCCGGAGAGCCGGGTGCTGGTCCAGGCCGTAGAAAAAAAGTAAAAAAACTTGTTGAAAAACCTCTGTGTATTTTCGTATAAAGTAGTATAATCATATGAACGGAGGTTTTCACAATGAGGAAAAAACTTTTTATGATCGGGCTGGCTGTCACACTCTGCCTGGGGCTGGTCATCCCTGCGGCGGCCGCAAGTCCGCCCTCCGACCAGGAGGCCGCAGCCGACTATGTGCGGGAGCGGGGCATCATGGTTGGGGACCAGAACGGGAACATGAATCTGGCCTCCAGCCTGAACCGCGCCGAGCTGGCCGTCCTGCTCACCCGGTTTCGCGGCGGAGTGGAGGAGTTGCAGGCCAATACCGCCTACTACGAGCGGGGCTGCAAATTCGTAGATGTCCCCGCCTGGGCCAAGCTTTATGTGGGCTACTGCGTCCGGAACAATCTGGTGGCCGGATATGACAAGCTCCATTATGGGGCGGCCGACCCGGTAACTCCCGCGGCGGCCTGCACGGTGATCCTGCGGGCCAGCGGCATTATGGACGGGGAAGGCAGCGTCTGGAGCTACGGAACCGCCTGTTCCTATGCCCTTGGCCTGGGCTGGATTGACGAACCCACCGCCCATGCGGAAAGCATCACCCGGGGCGAGATGGCGGTGCTGATCTACCGGGCGCTGACTGGTAGACATCCTGGGGATACGCCCTCTGCCAGTCAGAACACCGGGGACGGCTATCTAAGCAACGGAAAGCCTGTGACAGAAGAGAATGTGCTGGAGCTCCTGCGCCAGATCGAGAAGGAGTGGCCCCATGGCACGGTTTGGGGGACGCACAATACTCCGGGCACCCACAAAAACGAGGTGCCCAGCACCGCCGCCAACCGTATCATGGACGTCTACTGGGTGAGCGAGTATTACGGATGCAGCGGCTACGCCTCCATGGTCAGCTCTCTCATTTTTGGGGACAAGACCAACCCCGGCCGCAGAGTGGAGGACCTGTCACAGATTCGACCTGGAGACATCCTCTTCTGGGTGCGAAATAGTGACAACTCTATTTGGCACGTGTCGGTTGCACTGGAATCTCCTGATGAAATCCATGCATTTCATGAAACCGACGGCAACCACGGCGGGATCATCCGTTGGCCGAATCAGGAGAGCCAGTACAGCAAAAACAACTTAGATAGCTACCGGGGCGAAAACAGGGCCTACCGCCTTGAGGCATGGACCCGCTACCCGGAGGATGTGGCCTATACCGGAAACAGCGCGGGGGCGTGGTCCTCAGATGCCCTCAACTGACAGGTCTGACCGCCCAAGGGAGGGCAAACGCGCATCAAAAACCACCGATCCCCAAACCGAATCGTCCTGGCCGCAGAGCTGCGGCCAAAAGTCAAAGGACTGCACGATGATGTGCAGTCCTTCCTTTGTGCTCACAAATTGATTAAGGAGGAAACGCTTAATGTTGAAATCTCTCTCCCAGAGCATCAAAAACAAGTGGAGGCGAGCCCTTTCCGGCCTGTTGGCGGTGATCACCGTGGCTGGAATGCTCCCGGCCACCGCATTCGCCGCTGAGAGGACATCGGCTGGCTCAGCGGCCAGCACCCCCGTTTACGCCCCCACCGGTGATTTCGAGGTCAACATCGCCGGCGCCACTGGCTGGAACGGCACACACCAACCGCTGACCGTTTACAGCACTGAGAGCGGCAGCACGCAGACCACCACCATCCCTGCCTCGGGCGGGGCGGCCCCCCTCCCCTTCGCCCTGCTGGAGTACAGCGGCGGCGAGCGCGTCAAAGTCGGTCTGGCCGTTGATGACAGCGGCAGCGTGACCGGCTGGGAAGGCGGCAAACTTGGAAAGACCGGCTGGGTGGATAAGGAGGATATCCTTGTCAACCTGCCTGACATCCTGCCCGGCATCGCCTACAAGCGGGACGGCGGAAGGCAGTTTTCGTCCAGGCTGAGCCGGTATGAGTACGTCATTGCCGGCAACTTCGCTTTTGCTGAACAGCTGGCCCAGCTCCAGCGGGAGGCTATGTCGGACGGCGATACATTGGTCGTTCAGCAGTCCAGGCAGGATATCAGCATCCACCGGGCTAAGGGCGACGCCGGCCAGCTGTACCAGTACACGCTGGATGGCGCAGTCTATCCCAAGTATGAGGACTGGACGGAGTATGATGCCCCGGATGATACACTGGGGCTGCTCCGGTACGAGCTGTCCAACGCCATTGACCGGGCTTACAGCGTCATTCCCTATACGACGCTGACTGAGCTGTGCGCGAGCGGTATCAAGCGGGCTCCCATCAAAGCAAGCAGCTCCAATCCCACCGGCGGAACTGGCGGCCTCAATCCCGGCAGTCCCGGCGGTCAGAAGCCCACCACCAGCAATGTTGACTGGAGTACTGACCCTGAAAGAACCTTTTTGCGGTTTACCCTGATCGAGTTCCCCGAGGGCGTGGTAAAGGATATCGGCAACAACGATTACAGCACCTGGCACGTAGTCGGCACCCCCCTCAATGTCGTTTGGAGCGACGGCACCTATGAAAACTGGACTGCGGAACAGTGCCGGAGCAAAATCACATGGTTTAATTCCAGTGCCATGCAGTACAACGGCAGGGGCTCCAACGCGGCCCAGATGATGGCAGGTGGAACGGGCGGCGTTTATTCCTATGACGCCACCAGCGGCTACAATCAGCGTTGGGTCACCACGGCAGATGAATTTCAGAGGGAATCCGGGATCACCGACCAGCAGAAGGAGCAGATGTTCCACTGCAACAGCTCCAAGTGGTCTGCCAGCTGGATTGACGGCGACTACACCTCCATGTGGGGCACCGATCCCCAGCCTGTGACCCCTGGCAACCTATATAAAGTCTACAAGCCCAATGACGCTTTCCTGTACCTGCTGGGCCGGTTGAGTGAGAACAGCAGCGGAACCGGCTGGAGCAAGGATGACGCCATCGCCAAGTGGTCTGAGTACGTCCATGACGCCAGCGGCAACCTGCGGACCAAGTACCGGATCATCATTGAGACAGGCGGCGTGTTCGTTGACCCCGACGGTGTTCGCCGCGCCTATACCCTGCGGGAAATGATGGCCTATACGCTCTACAACAATGAAGCGGCCGTCAAGGGCAGCCTGATTCGGGACCAGTCCTCCACCATCCGCAACATGGCGCAGTGGATGCGGCAGTCCAAGGGCCAGTTCCTGGAGTATCCCCTGAACGGGGACGGCACTCCCACCGGCGAGGAGCTGTGCTCCACCAACGGCTATACCGAGGCGGACAGCTTTGTGGACAGCATCACGAAGGCCGCCAAGATCCGGGATACGATCTTTACCGAGCGGCGTTCCTATGGCCTGCACATCCTGTCCCCCTTCAACTTTGAGCGGCCGGAGCCCACAGGGACTTCCCTGGAAGTCACCAAGAAGTCTGGGGCATCTATTCCCGCTGGCAAGACATGGAGCTTCACTGTAACCTATACTGCGGGAAGTCCCTCCAACTATACAGCAAGGAAAAATAACACAGATTGTACGGATCAGGTGATTAACACTGGCAATGGTCTGAGATTTTCCCTGAAAGCCGATGAAACGATCCGTATTGTCTTTGATGCGGACGCCTCCTTCCGATTTGAGGTGCATGAGGATGACTCCTCCCAGCTGACCAATATTAGCGGCACCGGCGGCACCGCCGATATGTCCGCCAAAAAGTTTATCAGCAGCGGCGGCGCGTCCAAGGTGACATTCACCAATGGCACGACCATCACGGAGAAAAAGCCCGTCTATCTGAAGCTGAAGAAAATCGCGGCAAAAGATAAGCAGCCCCTCTCCGGCGCGGAGTTCTCCGTCTATGCGGACCCCTCCTGCACCGGGACCCCTCTGGCCGTGATGACCACCGGCTCCGACGGGACGGCGAGCACATCCGTCCCCAACATCGTCGAGGATGGCGGGAGCGTCACGCTGTATGTCAAGGAGACCAGAGCTCCCGCCGGCTGTACCCCGCTGGCCGCCCCCATTCCCGTGACCTGCAAGGCCCCGGAGAACTCCACTCAGGCAGGCGCGGCCCAGGTTGGCCCCGCCAGCGGCATTGAGAACGGCGGCATCCCTGAGCCCGGAAAGGCGCTCCTGTTTAAGCGGGACGCGCTGACCAACGCTGGGGTCGGCCCCGCCACCTTTAAGTTCTCCTCCGTCACCAACGGCGTCTATGAGTTTGACACCGATGAAGCCGGCGTGCTGGAGAGCGTCCAGTGGTGGGACCCCACCGAGGCGGCTGGTAAGTACATCAAGCCCGGAGAATATGCCGTGACAGAGCTGATTCCGCCCCCCAATTACGAGCCTACCACCGAAGTGCAGCAGATCAAGCTGGAGCTGGACGCCAACGGCAATCCCATTCCGGCTGGCCCGCTGGTGTTCAAAAATCTGGCGAAGGTCGGTTTGAAAATCCTGAAATATGACCGGCAGAGCCACAAGCCCATGAGCGGCGTCACCTTTGAGATTTTCCGCGACGGCGTTTCCCTGGGCCACTATGAGACGAACGGCAGCGGTGAGATCCTGCTGACCGGCATCGAACCCGGCACCTATCGGGCGGTCGAGGTAGACACCGGGGACGACAGCCATATCAAGGATACGGCTCCCCAGGAGATCGAGCTGACCGCCGGCTGCGGCGTCAAGGAGCTGTTTTTCTTCAACGATGTGCTGCCCGGCATGAAGCTGGTGAAGGTGGACAGCGCCGACCCCTCCAAGACCATCCCCGGCGTAAAATTCAGTATTCGGGCTGTGGATGGAAGCTACGGCCCCAAGGAGTTCGTCACAGACAGCAGGGGCGAGATCGACCTGAGCAAGCTGCCCGAGGGCTCCTACGAAGTGGTTGAACTGGAGTGTGCGGGCTATGTCATTGACAACGCCCAGCGCATCATCCATCTCCGGGCCAATGACACGGCGGAGTTCGTGTTCACCAACACAAAAAAGCCCGGCCTGCGGCTGGTAAAGACCAGCGCGGACGGGACGCCTCTGGACGGCGTTACCTTCAAAATCACCCCCATCGGGGACGCCAGCCACTCCATCGACCGCACCACCCAAAACGGCGGTGAGATTTTCGTGGAGGACCTGGAGCCTGGAATTTATTCTGTGGTAGAAACCTCCACGCTGCCGGATCACATCCTGGACAAGACCGAGTACCATGTGGAGCTGTCCCCCGGTAAGGTTTCCGAGCTGCGTCTGAGCAACGACAAGCGGCCCAGCTTGATTATCAGCAAACGGGACAAGGACACCGGTGATCCCATTCCCGGCGTTACCTTCACGCTGCGGGGCGCGGACGGCCCCACCATCACCACCAAGCCCACCGGGCCGGATGGGAAGGTGGTCATCACCGACCTCTTGCCCGGGGTGTTCACTGTAATTGAGCAGAGTGTTCCGGAGAATTACATCCTGGACACTACCCCTCAGACGGTGACGCTGTTCCCCAACAAGGAGGCCCAGGTGGAGTTCCAGAACTACCAGCGGCCCACCTTGAAAATCGTGAAGGTGGACATCAACGGCAAGCATCTGACCGGCGCGATCTTTGAGGTCAAGACCAAGGCCGGGGTAAAGATCGGGGACTTCCCGGTAAACGCAAACGGTGAGATTACGGTCCCTCAGAAGCACCTCACCGAAGGGTACTATATCATCACGGAAAAACAGGCCCCGGCCGGGTACATCCTGGATACCACGCCCCACGAGGTCTATCTGCGGCCCGGCAAGACCACTGAGGTCTCCATCGAGAATGAGAAGAAGCCCGGTCTCACCATCTATAAGGTGGATTCTATCGTCGGTGACGGAATTAAGGGCGCTAAATTTGAAATCTGGGTGTCCAAGGACAAGAACCAGAACGGCACCTATCAGCAGCTCACCAACAGCTTCTACTACTCGGACGAAAACGGGATCATCCACCTGGACAACTTGGATACTGGGTGGTACAAAATCGTCGAGGTGGAACCGCCCTCCGGCTTCATGCTCAAAGAGCCCTCCGAGCAGACCATCTATATCGAGCACGACACCTCGGTTGAGGTGACCTTTGAAAATATTCCCAAGTCCGCTCTCGTCATCCGGAAAATTGATTCCGACACTGGGGCCCCTCTGGCAAACGCCTGGTTCCGCGTCCGCTACCTGGGCGGGACCTCCGGCAGCGGCGGCACTATCATCGGGGAATATCAGACCTCCAGCAACGGGAACATCGTCATCACCGGGTTGGAGGCTGGAACATATGTTTGCGAGGAAATCTCGGCGCCCCATGGGTACGTCATGGACACCGCCCCGCAGACCGCCTACATCAGCGGCAAGGAGCAGGACTGCATCACTCTTACCTTTACCAACAGCAAGTACGGCTCCCTCCTGGTCAAGAAAATTGACAGCATCTCTCGTGAGCCGCTGAGCGACATTCAATTTTATATCACCACCAGCGACGGCAGTGTGGTAGGAAACGGCAACGGCTACTTTACCACTGACAGCGCGGGTACGATCCTGGTGTCCGACATCATGCCGGGCACGACGCTGGTCGTGAAGGAGACCCGTACCCGTCCCGGTTACATTTTAGACGATGTGCCGCAGACGGTCAAGATCGAGTCCAACGAGACCAAGACCCTGGAGTTCCGCAACCAGC
>CAJUQD010000038.1 GCA_910588105.1 uncultured Oscillospiraceae bacterium
GCCTCTCACGAATATGCTCCTTTATTTGACGTTTACCATCACCTTTTGACTGTTTTCCGGATTTTTGACTGCTTTAATCAGCGCTTCCTTAAATGCTTTATACATGGCTGGCGATAATTCTGGGGCAATCCTCATCAAACTGTATTGCCCGCTCTGCTGCTGACCTGACTTCATCCAGCTGCTCTGTTGGAAGGCACCGGCCCATCCTCAATGGTTCTCAGAGCCCTAATGTTGACTTGCACTTGTGGACATGTTAAACTGGCTGTAAACGGCAGTATCTCCCCTTAGTAACGATCCGTCCATCATTTGCGGGGCAGCCCAGAAACAACTTCATCGAAAAGTAGTTCCGCTTCAACTATTATGGAGGCAAAAGATTGAAATGAATATATATTCTTACATTCAACACGGCGGCAGCCGATACGCACGGTGCTGCTCCTGCTTATCACCGCGCTTATGGTCTTTGCGTTCACGGCGCGGCGGCAGAATATCTGTTAGTGAAGCAGGAGGCGGAGCGTCTGGCAGCTACTACCGCGCGAACGGGCAGTTGTCGCGGTTTGAGGCAGCCGGTCAGGATCATGGAGCGTCAGTGGAGGCGGCAATATCGCTTCTGGAAAAGGACCCCCGCGTGGCGTTTGCAAACCAGCCCGGTATCCTTCCGCTGTGACGCATGGCAATTTGCAATGCGGATATAGGCGGCTACGAGAATACTGCCGTCAACGCAAAAAATCTGGATGTTTTCTTCACCGGCATCTTCACAGGTACCGCAGGGACTGAATCAGGCGATGTGCTTTCCGGCTTTCTGCCGAAGGAATTATTGAGCGGCTACCCGGAGTTTATCAAGGTGGGGCGCGCTGTCAGTATGATCGTTCCGCGGATATGTCCGCTATGCCCGATGCTCAGCCGGATTCCCTCCTCTATTTAACAGATGGCCGGTGGCTGGACAGCACGGACCAGACCATGAATCGCAAAGTTGTGCGTTATCAATGATGCTTTAGCGAAGCTACGCGGGCTGCGGGTCGGCGACACGATCACGCTGACGTTCCGCAATGTGTGTAATTTCAATGGCTATATAAACTATCCGGCAAATGGGGATATCTCCGATCATGAAACTGCCTCGGATACTTTTGAGATCGTGGGTCTTTACAACTATGCGATAGCCGATATGCGGGATGTTACATTTTACAGGAACCACGCCTATTTCCCGGATTCCGCTGTACCAGCTGTGTTCGCCCCGTTCAAGGATATGCGCACCGCAAGCGAGCTTTCCTTTGTGCTCACCTCTCCGGCACTGGAAGCAGAGTTTCTTTCGCAGACGCAGGAGCAGCTGTCCGCAATGGGACTGCGGGCGGAATTTCTGGAAAACGGTTGGGCGGATTTCCAGGCGGCTGTACAGCCCACGCTTCATGCGTCGCTGTTATAACCTGACCGTTTTCCCTTATCCTGCTGACAGCGCTTTGCGTGGTGGCGTTCTTCTATTTCCGGGCACGGCGTCGGGACATTGCGATCGCCCGGACGTTAGGCGTCCCCGCGGGCGTTTGTATGCGGCAGGGTGCGCACCTGTCCCACAGGCCGACGCTGGAACTGCTGCAAAGCGGTGCACAGGCAAAACAGAAAGAAGAAAAAACGGCGGCACAGGCTGCCTTTGATATAGGGCGGGGAATGCAAGGAGGGGAAACGGCGGGGATGTTTGCTGCTGCTCCGATCCAGCCCCTGCCCGCCGCAGCGGCGTCAAAGCACACCCTTGGCGTCGCCCATACGTTTCGGTTTGTGGGCTGCTATATCCGGCACTCTAAGGCAAAGAGCTTATTGGTGCTTTTGCTGGCAGCTCTGTTTACAGTGGGGTTAGCTACTATACGGGCATCTATTTTGAACAGCACAGTAAAAGTGGATGAACTGTATCAAACGGTCAGCGTGAATCTAGGCGCCGTTTGAAAATTGGCAATACGCCCAGCGGCAAGGAATTTTTTCGCCGGGCAAGGCGATTTGGCGCAGAAATACTTTGTGTATTTCAAGGCAAAACAACGCAGCTCGGCGGATAAAGGCCCGCCGATTGGGCGTGTTGACAATTTTCAAACAAACCCTAGAGCTTGTGAAACGGGATTCCTCAATCTATGTCAAGGGCGGCTTTATCTCGCAATCCACCATTGACCGCATTGTAGATACCGGGTTTATTTCAAATTTCTATGGGGAGGCAGAATGCGGAGTTCTGGATATAAAAAGGGAGGATGCCCTTGATGCCGCAGGCGGCGCTCCGGCGGTATTGCCGGACCCCTCCTCACAAGAGCCGCAAAGGAAATTAATACATATTGCGTGACGGGTTACACCAAGCTCCCTTCCGTGCTAAAATAAACGGGATGGAAAACACATGAAAAGGGGCCTAGAAACATGGATATCACCTTTTTGAATCCCGGCGTAGACCACATGCTGCAAAGCATCCTCGCCTTTCAGGAGGAGGATGAGGCCGCCTTCTGGTCAGAGCCCCTCTACCACTTCTATCCCCAGCTGGACAGGAACCACGCCGCCTCCCTTCCCTTCCCCCGACGGAAGGAGTACATAGAGCGCACCCTGCGCGACGCCTATCCTCGGCTGGAGGGGACTATCGACGAACGGGTGTCCCGATACGCCCGCCACTGGGCAAGCTGCCGGGGACAGGTCAACGCCGCCCTGACGGATGCCTTCGGGGTGGACTGCGGGGAACTGTTCAACGACCTGCGCTGTCATGTGGGCATGAACCCCATCGCGCCCCGGTTTTTGAGGGAACGGCGGTTTGACGTGTTCTACCTCAACAGCGAGCGGGGCGCTGTGGGGCTGGCAATCCATGAGCTGATCCATTTCGTCTGGTTTTACGTGTGGAACGGACTGTACAGGGACAGCTATGACCAGTACGAGCGCCCCTCGCTGAAGTGGATTTTAAGCGAGATGGTGGCGGAATCCGTCATGCGCGATCCCCGGCTCAGCTCCATCAACCCCTATTTCCCCCGGGAAGCGGGCGGCTGCATTTACCCCTATTTCTTCGATATGGAGGCGGGGGGCGCACCCATTCTGGACACCTTGGAGCGGATGTACCGCGCCCAGCCCATTCAGGATTTCATGAAAAGCGGTTATGCCTACTGCCTGGAGCACGAGACGGAGATCAGGGCCCACATCCAAAAATCAGAGGGCTGAATGGGAAGATTTTCCCACTGTCTTGACAATTTCCGCCTTCCGGCATACAATAAGTGCCATCCTTTGACCCCAGAGGAAGGGGAGAAACCCATGATCGAATTAAAAAATGTCTCCAAGGTGTTCCCCACTGCCGAGGGCGGGTTCCATGCCCTGAAAGACGTATCCCTCACCATCGGCGACGGCGATATCTACGGCATTGTGGGTATGAGCGGCGCGGGCAAATCCACTCTGGTGCGCTGCATCAACCTGCTGGAGCGGCCCACCTCCGGCCAGGTGATCATCGACGGGACCGACCTTTGCGCCATGGGCCAAAAGCAACTCATCGCCCAGCGGCGGTCCATCAGCATGATTTTCCAGCAGTTCAACCTGCTGATGCAGCGCACATGCTTGAAGAACATCTGCTTCCCCATGGAAATCGCCAGGGTAAAGCGGGCGGATGCGGAAAAGCGGGCGAGGGAGCTTTTGGAAATCGTCGGCCTGCCCGACAAGGCGGACGCCTACCCCGCCCAGCTGTCCGGCGGGCAGAGGCAGCGCGTTGCCATCGCCCGGGCCCTGGCCTGCGACCCTAAGATTCTGCTGTGCGACGAGGCCACCTCCGCCCTGGACCCCAAAACCACCCGGGACATCCTGCGGCTCATTAAGGACATCAATGGGCGGCTTGGTATCACAGTGGTGGTCATCACCCACGAGATGGCGGTGGTGGAGGAGATCTGCACCCATGTGGCCATCCTGGATCACGGCCGCGTCATGGAGACGGGGACAGTGAAGCAGGTATTTTCCAGCCCCCAGACCGAGGCGGGCCGCCGCCTGGTCTACCCAGACGGGGTGCGCATTGAGCAGCTTCCCGCAGCCAACGTTATCCGCATCGCCTTCAACGGCGGCTCCTCCTACGTACCGCTCATCGCCTCCTTAGCCATCGACTGCGGCGTGAAGGTGAACATACTGGGGGCGGACACCCGTAACGTGAGCGACCAGGCCTTCGGCACCATGCTGCTTGGCCTGCCGGAGGACGCTGGCGAGGCCGCGAAAGCCGTGGCTTACATCAAAAACCAGCCCAACGTGACCATGGAGGAGGTGCGGGATTACCATGCTTGAATTTTTCAACGACCCCAAGGTGGCCGAACAGCTCGGCTATTTGGTGGAGCATGTCCCCTTCGCGGTGTGGGAGACAGTCTATACCACCGTGGTGGCCTCCCTGTTCGCCTACCTCATCGGCCTGCCCCTGGGCGTGCTGCTGGTGGTGGGGGCGAAGGACGGCATCCATCCCCTTCCCCTGCCCTTGATGCAGGCGGTCAATACCGTCATCAACCTGCTGCGCTCCATGCCCTTTTTGATCCTAATGGTGCTGGTCATGCCCCTGTCCCGCGTGATTGTGGGCACCACCATCGGCACCGTGGGCATACTCGTCCCCCTCACTGTGGCGTCCTTCCCCTTTGTGGCCCGGCTGGCGGAGGGTTCCCTGCGGGAGATGGACCGGGGGGTGCTGGAGGCGGCCCAGGCCATGGGCTGTTCCACCTTCCAGGTGGTGTGGAAGGTGCTGCTGCCTGAGAGCCTGCCCTCCCTGCTGTCCGGGTTCACCACCGCCTTTGTCACCATCCTGGGCTACGGCGCCATGTCCGGCTTCATCGGCGGCGGCGGGCTGGGTTCCATGTCCCTGCAATACGCCTGGAACAACCGAAAAATGGTGGTGCTGTACGGGGCGGTCATCGTCCTGGTGATCCTGGTGCAGATTTTCCAGTCCATCGGCTCCCACCTGTCCGTCCGGGCAGACCGGCGGGTCACAGGCCGGGGCGGCGCGCGCGGCAGCCGCAAACAGCAGCCCCGGCAGGAAAAATAAGCACCTGGCGCCATATAAGCGCGGCATTTTTGGAGGAAGGGACAAAGCAGCCTTTTTTGTCCCTTCCTCCTCTGTGCAAAATCCCCCATTGACAAATACACTTTGATGCGCTAAACTAAGTGCAACAATTCAATATCGATTGCAAAGGCAATGATAGGGAGAGTAAGCGCGGAGATACGGCACAGAGAGCCCGGGAAGCTGAAAACGGGTACGGAAGGCCGCGCCGAACATGGCCCTGGAGCCGCGCGGCTGAGAGACGGGAAGGTTCTTAGGCCGCGACGGGCGCGCCCGTCACAGCGCCAGGGTATGCCAGTACCCGGTAAGGCCCGCTCCCGTGAGGGACGGGTGAAGCAAGGTGGTACCACGGAGCGGAATGCTTTCGTCCTTGACAATTTTGTCGGGGGCGTTTTTTTGTACCCAAAACCCGCCCTGAGCCCCGGTGAATCCCGCGCAAGCGGTTCACATACATCATCCATCAAGCGAAAAGGAGATACGGAAATGAAAAAGAACGTGTTTGCCCTGGCGCTGTGCGCCGTCCTCTCCCTGTCCCTGCTGTCCGCCTGCGGCGGCAAAAAGTCCGCCACCATCAAGGTGGGCGCCTCCCCCACGCCTCACGCCCAGATCCTGGAGGTGGCCAAGGACATTCTGGCCAAGGACAACATCACCCTGGAGATCGTGTCCTACGACGACTATGTGCTGCCCAACACCAATGTGGAGGACGGCCAGCTGGACGCCAACTACTTCCAGCATATCACCTACATGAACAACTTCAACGCCAACGACGGCACCCACCTGGTCAGTGTGGCCGAGCTGCACTACGAGCCCTTCGGCATCTACGCCGGCAAGACCGCCAGCCTGGACGCCCTGCCCGACGGCGCACAGATTGCCATTCCCGACGACCCCACCAACGGCGGGCGGGCCCTGCTGCTGCTCCAGGAGCAGGGGCTCATCAAGCTGGCCGACGGCGTGGGTCTGGAGCCCACTGTGGAGGACATCGCGGACAACCCCCACGACTATAAAATCCAGCAGCTCACCGCCAACCTGCTGACCACCACCCTCCAGGACGTGGACGTGGCCGTCATCAACGGCAACTACGCCATCGGCGCGGGGCTGAAGGCCAGCGAGGCCCTGGCCATCGAGGCCGCCGACGGCATCGCAGGCACCGCCTATGTAAACGTGCTGGCCGTCAAGGAGGGCCGGGAGAACGACGAGGCCATCAAGGCCCTGGTGGACGCGCTGAAATCCGACGAGGTGAAGGCGTTCATCGACGAGACCTACGGCGGCGGCGTGGTAGCGGTGTTCTAAAGCATCCAAAACACACAGAAGATCACGAGGGGCCGGAGACGTCCAGTCTCCGGCCCCTCGTACGGGAGGAAATGCTATGAACATGACAATCCGTCCCTTTGAGACCGGGGAGCTGGACGGGCTGGCCCTGCTGGCCCAGCGGCTCAACGCCTCCCGCCAGACCGGCTCCACCTTCTGCTGCGCCAAGGCGGCAGACATCCGGCGGGATTTTGAGCAGAGCATGGAATGGGGCTTCGCCTGCTGGGCAGACGGGCGGCCTGTCGGGCTGGTGAGCTGTTTCCCGGACCGGGAAAAGGGCAACGCCGACTGCTCCCTGCTGCTGGACGCCTGCGGGGCAGACTACCGGGAGGCGGCGGGGGCGCTGCTGGCCAGGGCGCGGGAGAGGCTGGGGCCCGGCATGGCCTGCACCTTCTTTTTCCCTGTGGAAAACGGGGAATGCCGCGGATTCTTGGAACAGGCAGGGGCCCGGCGGCAGGTAAATGAATATATCCTCCGCCTGGGGCGGGAGGCCTGGAGCGAACCCCGGGATATGGCGGCGGAACCCCGGCCCGTCAGGGAGGGGGAGCTGGCGGACTTTGCCGCCCTTCACGACCAAGTGTTCCCCGGCGTGTATGTCTCCGGGCGGGACATTTTGGAAGATCTGGGCAAAGGCAGGTTTGTGTATGTGGTCTCCGACAGCGCGGGGCTGGCGGCCTACGGCGTGCTGAAGCCCCAGAGCAATGAGCAGGCTGTGGCGGAAGTATTGGCCGTCCGGCAGGACGCCAGGCAGCGGGGCTATGGCGGGGCCATACTGAACCACCTGGCCCGGGAGGCGTTTTTCCGGCTGGGCGTCCGGCGGCTGGAGCTGGTGGTGGACGGGGACAACCAGAACGCTCTCAAGCTGTATCTTGACACCGGCTTCCAGGTCTTTCAGGAGAACAACTGCTACATTTTGCGGTAAATGAAAACGAGCCCGGAATGCCTAAATTTCAAGATATTTTAGGGCTTGTTTGAAAATTGCCGACACGCCCAATCGGCGGGCCTTTTTCCGCCTCGCCGCTGGGCATATTGCCAATTTTCAAACGACGCCTAGAAGCTGTACAGCGGCCCTTTTGCAAAACACGGGCCCTGTCCCCCAAAACCCGGAGGGACAGGGCCCGTATGCGTTACAGATTGTCCTTGAAAAACTGCTCCAAGGTCTGGGCGTTGGCTTCCTCATTGCCGCCCTCCAGAGTGACGGTCACCGTGTCGCCCTGCTTGATGCCCAACCCCATCAGGGCCATCAGCTTGGCCGCCCCGGCGGACTTGCCGGCCTGCGTGGAGATGGTGACGGTACTGTCCAGGGCCTTAGCAGCCTTGACCAGCAGTCCGGCGGGGCGGGCATGGATGCCCACAGGATCGGTGATGGTGTAAGTGAACTGCTTCATGATATTTCCTCCTCTTGTTGACATGGTTTCTCATCAGGTATTTTGCGCCTATACAGAGAACCCAGCGGGTCGGAGCCCCAATCCGCCGGGCTGCTTGGTTTGATTTTATTATATCTCACTTCTCACAAAATTGCAACTTTTTACTGCCAAAAAAACTGTCAATTATCCAAAGATGCCGTTGAAGATTTCCCCATTCCGGGCTATACTATGCTATACTACCCTTCAGGCCAACCACCAGAGAGGAGAGAACGCCATGTCCGGACGCAGCCGGGGCAGATATTGGAGCGCGTCGCTGCTGAAGCGGCGGGGCTGGACCCAAGAGCTCATCCGTGAGCTTCTTCCCAAGCCCAAGTATATCCCATGCGGCGAATATTCCGTCCGCGTCTGGGGCAAGGAGGACGTGCGCGCGGCGGAGCGCGACCCCCGCTTCGTCCACCCCGCAGGTGAGGATACCGGCCAATCCATCCCCTCTCCCGCTCCGGCGGCCCGGTGCGCCAGAGCCCTGCTTGCCCGGGCGTGGGACGGGGCGGGGCAGGACGGCTCCGCCCCCTGGCTGCTGGGCGGACACTACCACGCCGCCTTGCTGGCCCGGCTGTCCGTCACCGGGGCGGGCCGGGGAATCCGCAATTCCCAGGCTGCCGCCTGGATTGGCGAATTCCTGGCCCTGGAACGCCGGTGCGACCCCAATCATCTGCCGGAAATTTTGAAAAACTTCATCCGGGCGGGGGACTGGCTGGAACGCCACCAGGACCACCAGCTGGCCCAAGAGCTCCGGGACCGCTACCCCCAGGCCCTGCTGGGGGCAGCAAGGCAGGTTCTATCCGACTTCTCCGCCGCCCAGCCCGAGGCGGACGCAGACGCCCTGCTGCGCGCCCCAGGCTTCCCTGCCGCCCACCTGCTCCGGGAAGGGCTGGGTGCGGTGTGGTCGGTGTGGTACGTCCCCCAGGCCATCCGCACCAGCCTGTCCCTGCTCATCGCCCTCAACCCCAAGGACGAATACCCCGAGGCACGGGCCATGCACCGCCGGTTCATTCTCCACCTGGGGGGCACCAACACCGGCAAGACCTACGCTGGGTTCCAGCGGCTGATCCGGGCGAAAACCGGAGTCTATCTGGCCCCCTTGCGCCTTCTGGCCCTGGAGGCCCAGGAGACCCTGCTGGACGCGGGGGTGGACTGCTCTTTGTCCACTGGCGAGGAGGAGGACTTCCGTGAGGGGGACACCCACCTGGCCGCCACGGCAGAAAAGCTGGATCTCAAGCGCCGCTATGAGGCGGCGGTGATCGACGAGTGCCAGATGATCGCCGACTCCCAGCGGGGGTACGCCTGGACCCGGGCGATTCTGGGGGTGCTCTCCCCCGAGGTGCACCTGTGCGCCGCCCCGGAGGCCAAGCAGCTGCTCATCCGCCTCATTGAGAGCTGTGGGGACAGTGTGGAGATGGCCGTTCACGAGCGCACCACCCCCCTGCTGTGCATGTCCCACCCGGTGGACTACCAGCGCGTCCAGCCCGGGGACGCGCTCATCACCTTCTCCAAGGTGGGGGTGCTCAGTGTGGCGGAGGACCTGCGCCAGAGCGGCAAGGAACCGGCCATCATCTACGGGGCCCTGCCCTATGCCACCCGGCGCAGGCAGATGGAGGGCTTCCTCAAGGGGGATATGGAGTATATCGTCTCCACAGACGCCATCGGCATGGGGCTCAACCTGCCCATACGGCGGATCATCTTCATGGAGACGGAGAAATTCGACGGCGTGGAGCGCCGGGAGCTGCGCCCGGAGGAGATCAAGCAGATCGCCGGGCGGGCGGGCCGGTTCGGCATGTATAACAAGGGCTGGGTGGGGGCCACCCAGAACCTCCCCGCCATCCGGGCGGGGCTGGAGGCAGTTGTCCCGCCCTTGGAATACGCCGTGGCGGGCTTTTCCGACCTGGTGCTCCAGGTGGATTTCGACCTTCTGGAGGTGCTGACCCAGTGGAACCAGATGCCCACCGTGGAGCCCTATCGGAAGCTGGATATCACCCGGTATATCTCCCTGATCTCCAAAATGCGGGAGATGGGCTTTATCCTCACCCGGGAACAGGAGCTGCGCGCCGCCAACATCCCCTTCGACGAGACGGACGACGCCCTACGGGAGCTGTTTTTCCAGTTCCTCCACCGCTGGCAGCGGGGGGAACCCATCGAGCAGCCCGGCCTGCCCGAGGACGAGCCCACCCTGCCCGAGCTGGAACTATACTACCGCAAGCTGGACCTCTACTTCTCCTTTTCCAAGGCGTTCGGCTGCCCGGTAGACGAGGACAGACTGTACGACAGCCGGGAGCGGGTGGCCGACGAGATCAACGAGATCCTGCTCCACAAGCTGCGCAATAACATCCGCTTCTGCGCCCGGTGCGGCAAGGCCCTGCCCCTGCACCACCGGGGTCGGCTGTGCGACGGGTGCTTCCGCCGGGAGCGGAAGGATGCAGGGCGCTTCCCCGCCCGTCAAGGCCACTGAACGGGGAGGTTTCCCCTTTCGGCGCGCGCGGGCCGGGCATGAGAGAAGCGGCGGAGAGCTACGCTCCCCGCCGCTTTTTATGCAGTCATTTAATAATTCTCCGCGTGAACCTCAAAGTAAGACTGGGGATGGGCGCAGGTAGGGCAGATCTCGGGGGCGCTGGTGCCCACCACAATGTGCCCGCAGTTCCGGCACTCCCACACCTTGACCTCGCTCTTCTTGAAAACCTCCTGGGCCTCCACGTTCTTCAGCAGGGCGCGGTAGCGCTCCTCATGGTGCTTCTCAATGGCGGCCACCAGGCGGAACTTGGCGGCCAGCTCGGGGAAGCCCTCCTCCTCGGCGGTCTTGGCAAAGCCCTCGTACATGTCCGTCCACTCGTAGTTCTCGCCGTCGGCCGCGGCCGCCAGGTTCTCCGCGGTGCTGCCGATGCCCGCCAGCTCCTTGAACCACATCTTGGCGTGCTCTTTCTCGTTGTCCGCGGTTTTCAGGAAGAGGGCCGCGATCTGCTCAAAGCCCTCCTTCTTGGCCTTGGAGGCGAAATAGGTATACTTGTTCCTGGCCTGGGACTCCCCTGCAAAGGCCGCCTCCAGATTTTTCTCCGTCTGGGTTCCGGCATACTTGGACATAGCGAATTTCCTCCTGTTTTCTTTTATGCTCCCCCCTTTCAGGGGGCCTATCCCCGAATATCGCGCCCTTATCTGACCGCCACGGCCTCGATCTCAAACAGCGCGCCCTTGGGCAGGGCCGCGGCCTGGACGCAGGAGCGGGCGGGCGCCTCGCCGGGGAAATACTTGGCGTAGACGGCGTTGATGGCGGCAAAATCCCCCATATCCGCCAAAAATACCGTGGTCTTCACCACGTCCCCGAAGCCCATCCCGGCGGCGCTGAGTACGGCCCCCAGGTTTTCCAGGGCCTGGGCGGCCTGGGCCTCCACGCCTTGGGGAAGCGCGCCGGTGGAGGGGATCAGGCCCAGCTGGCCGGAGGTATACAGGGTATTGCCCGCCAGTTTGGCATGACAGTAAGGCCCCACGGCGGCGGGGGCGTTTACGGCGGTGATCGTCTGGTTCATAGCGGCACCCTCCTCAGTTGTCCCAGTTGTGCCACACGTTCTGCACGTCGTCGTTGTCCTCCATGTTGTCGATGAGCTTTTCCATATTCTTGATGTCTCCCTCGTCGGAGAGGGTAACATAATTCTGAGGCACCATCTCCACCTTGGCGGAGGCAAACACGTAGCCCTTCCCCTCCATGGCGGAAAGCACCACGCCGAAGGCATCCGGGTCAGTGTACACCGTGAAGCAGTCCTCATCGGCCTCAAAGTCCGCCGCCCCGCAGTCCAGAGCGTCCATCATGGCAGTCTCCTCATCCAGATCCTCCCGCTCAATGACCAGCACGCCCTTCTGGTCGAAAGACCAGGACACGCAGCCGGTGGCCCCCAGGTTGCCGCCGAACTTGTCGAAGTAGTGGCGCACGTCGGAGGCGGTGCGGTTTCGGTTGTCGGTGAGGGTTTCCACGATGACGGCCACGCCGCCCGGGCCGTACCCCTCGTAGGTGATGGCCTCGTAGTCGTTGGCGTTGCCCGAGCCCACAGCCTTCTCAATGGTGCGCTTGATGTTGTCGTTGGGCATGTTGGCCGCGCGGGCCTTGGCGATGACGGTGGCCAGGCGGGAATTATTGTTGGGGTCGCCGGAGCCGCCGGTCTTGACGGCCACGATGATCTCCCGGGCAATTTTGGTAAACGCCTGGGAGCGCTTGGCGTCCGCCGCGCCCTTGGTTTTCTGAATGTTATGCCACTTGGAATGACCTGACATGGAAATCGTTCCCTTCATTGTGAGGTATAAGCCCGCTGGGGCAAAAAATTCATCCCATAATATAGCACACTTTCGTCCTGTTTTCAACCCCTTGGGCCGTTCTTTATGCCCCATGCCCAGAAAAACCCCGCCGGGCAGCACAGCCCGGCGGGGTTTTTCTTTTTACCGGCCTGTCCGAATATCCATCAGCCGGAATACATCGCGGTACAAATCGTCCCGGTCCTCCAGCTCGACCATGAGCCACCTCTGTCCGTTCCCCTCCCGGGTACGGGCGTAGAGCTCCTGGAGCGCGGCGGTACAGCTGGGCAAGGCGGCCTCCGCCGGCCCCTTCTCCTTCTGCCCCACCACAACCATGGCGGTGAAATAGGACTCCCTGGGGTACACGGTGCACAGGGCCTTCCCCGATTTCTTGAACTTCACGTTCCAGCCCTTTTCCATGCTGCAATAGCTGAATTCAATCCTCTCGGCGCACTGGTATCTGTCCTTGACTTCCGCGCAAAACTGGGAAAACAGCGGATTACCCACATATTCCCCCACTTCCTCCAGGGAGGGACAGCGGCTTTTGTCCAGACGATCCATCATATGCGCCGCTTCTCAGGGTCTGCCCAGCAGCTCGAACATATTCTTCTTGTATGCCTCCACGCCGGGCTGGTTGAAGGGGTTGACCCCCAGCACATGGCCGCTGATGCCGCAGGACAGCTCGAAGAAGTAGAACAGCTCGCCCAGCGCGTGAACGTCCATCTTGTCCAGGCGAAGCACCATCGAGGGCGCACCGCCGTCCTTATGTGCGGCCAGGGTGCCTTTGAATGCCATCTCCCGCACAAAACTCAGCGGCTTGCCCGCCAGGTAGTTCAGGTTGTCCCCGTTGTCGTCGCTGTAGGGGATGGCGATGTCGCAGCCCGTGTCATCCACGTAGATAACGGTCTCGAACAGGTGGCGCTCGCCGTCCTGGATATACTGGCCCAGGGAGTGCAGGTCGGTGGTGAACTGGGCGGAGGCGGGGAAAATCCCCTTGCCGTCCTTGCCCTCGGACTCGCCGAACAGCTGCTTGAGCCACTCGCCCACAAAGGAATAGGACGGCTCATAGGAGCAGAACAGCTCGATCTTCTTCCCCTGGCGGTAGAGCAGGTTGCGGGCGGCCACATACTGCCAGACAGGGTTGTCCATGTCCCGCCTGTCAAAAGCGTTCATGGCGTCCCGGGCACCGGCCATCAGTGCCTCGATATCGGTGCCGCCCACGGCGATGGGCAGCAGCCCTACGGCGGACAGCACAGAGAACCGGCCCCCCACGTCGTCGGGCACCACAAAGGTCTCCCAGCCGTTAGAGTCGGCCAGGGTTTTCAGGGCCCCCCTGGCCTTGTCGGTGGTGGCGTAAATGCGCTGGTTGGCCTTCTCGCCGTACTGCTTTACCAGCAGCTCCCGGAACACCCGGAAAGCTACGGCAGGCTCGGTGGTGCCGCCGGACTTGGAGATTACGTTGATGGACCACTCCCGGTCGTCCAGCCTGCGGATTACGTTGTCCAGCTCGTTGGGGCTAAGGGAGCAGCCCACAAAGCAAATCTCAGGTCCATTGGAGGGGAAAACCTCCAACGCAGCCCTGGCCCCCAGGTAGGACCCGCCGATGCCGATCACCACCAGCACCTGGGAGTCCTTCCGAATCTTCGCCGCAGCCTTCTGGATGCGGGCAAACTCGTCCTTGTCATAGTTTTCCGGCAGGCGCACCCAGCCCACAAAGTCAGAGCCGGGGGCGGCGGGATCATAGAGCCTGGCGTGGGCGGCCTCCACCTCGGGGGCCATGGCGTTGAGCTGCTCCTGGGAGGCCACACCCTCCAGCATGGACAAATCGAGCTTGAGCATGATAACATCACTCCTTATTGATTTCCTGATATTCTGTTCCAAAACATGGGAAAATATCGCGTTACTCCGTGAAGAACAGGGCCGCTCCGCCATAAATGCCCGCGTTATTGCCCAGCTGGGCCAGAGCGAAGCGCACACCGGCGCAGGCCGACAGTGCGTTGGCCTTGAACGCGGCCTCCACCGGACCCAGCAAGGCGCTGCCCGCGGCGGACACGCCGCCGCCCAGCAGGATAATCTCCGGGTTGACCACGCAGCTCACCACGGCGGCGGCATAGCCCAGGGCGCTGCCCGCCTCCTTCACCACCGCCTGGGCATTCTCGTCCCCGGCGGCGGCCGCGTCGTACACATCCTTGGCAGTCACCTTGTCCATCTCTTTGAAGGGGGAGAACTGCTTTGCCGCCCGGATGATGCCGGTGGCGGAGGAGGTGACCTCCAGACAGCCCTTCCGGCCACAGCAGCACTCCCAGTCAGGATGGTAGGGGACGGTCATATGCCCCACCTCGCCTCCGGCCCCGGTGGCCCCGGCAACGATGCGCCCGTCACAAATGACGCCGCCCCCCACGCCGGTGCCCACGGTGAACAGCACCAGGTTGCGGCAGCCCTTGCCGGTGCCCTGCCACGCCTCGCCCAAAGCGGCTAGGTTGGCATCGTTGGCCGCCTTGACGGGCACGCCCGCCCGGCTGGACAGCTCCTGAGCCACGTTCAGGTTTTCCCAGCCCAGGTTGACGCACAGCGTCACCAGCGACTGGTTCACCACCGGGCCGGGCACACCCACCCCCGCGCCCACACAGATGCAGTCGGGGAAGGAATCCATCACCTGGCGCATATGGCTGGCGATGTCGTCAAAGGTGGCGGCCACATCCCGGAAGGTGGGGAACTCCCGCTTGTCCAGCAGGTCCCCTTCCCTGCTCACCAGCCCCAGCTTGACCGTAGTCCCCCCCACGTCGATGCCAAAACAGACCTCTCTCACTCTCCAGACCTCCTTCAGAAATTAGAACGTGTGTTTCACGTGAAACGCTTGCCGGATCGGCCGCCCGCACTATGGCGCGGCCCGGGTCATTTCATGCCCCAGATATTCCGGGCATACTCCTCCACCGCCCGGTCGGCGGAGAAGAAGCCCGCCTTGGCGATGTTCACCAGGGACATCCTGGTAAACCGGGTCTTATCGCCGTAGATGGCGGCCACGTCCCGCTGGGCGCGCACATAGTCGTGGAAATCGGCCAGGCACATATAGGGGTCGGCGGGGCCCCTGTGGTTGGTGTTCAGCGAGCGCACAATGTCGTCGAAGTGCATCCCCCCAATGCCGCCCATGAGTAGATCCATCACCGCCTTGAGCTCGGGGTCGTTGCGCACATAGTCCAGGGGGTTGTAGCCATTGTGCCACAACTCGTTGACCTCCTCGGTCTTGAGGCCGAAGAGCACGATGTTCTCGTCCCCCACCTGCTCATGGATTTCCACATTTGCGCCGTCCAGGGTGCCCAGGGTCACCGCGCCGTTAATCATCAGCTTCATATTGCCAGTGCCGCTGGCCTCCTTGCCGGCAACGGAGATCTGCTCGGATATCTCGGCGGCGGGGATGATGATCTCCGCCAGGGAGACGTTGTAGTCCTCCATAAAGACCACCTTCAGCTTGTCCTGGACATCCGGGTCATGGTTGACCATGTTGGATACGGATACGATGAGCTGGATGATCTGCTTGGCCATAATATATCCCGCAGACGCCTTGGCGGCAAACACAAATGTGCGGGGCTGG
Source organism: uncultured Oscillospiraceae bacterium (assembly GCA_910588105.1). Lineage (GTDB taxonomy): Bacteria > Bacillota > Clostridia > Oscillospirales > Oscillospiraceae > Enterenecus. The sequence goes on from CAJUQD010000038.1 coordinate 15,617, forward strand.
AAGGGCGCGCCCGGGTTAGCCTTGATCTCCAGGTACATGTGGAGGATCTGGAGGACGTTGAGCAGCTGGCGCTTGTACTCGTGCAGGCGCTTGATCTGCACATCGAACAGGGAGTTGGGGTCCACAATCACGCCGTTGCGCTTGAGGATCAAATCGGCCAGCCGCTTCTTGTTGTCCAGCTTGATTTCCTGGAGGCGCTGGAGCACCTTTTTGTCGTCCTTATACTTGAGCAGCTTCTCCAGCTGGGTGGAGTCGGTGGTGAACCCGTCGCCAATCAGCTCCTTGAGCAGGGCGGACAGCTCCGGGTTGGCCTGGCACAGCCAGCGGCGGTAGGCGATACCGTTGGTAACGTTACAGAAGTGGCTGGGCTCCATCTGGTAGTAGTCCCGGAAGATGGAGTTGGTTAAAATCTCCGAGTGGAGCTTGGATACGCCGTTCACCTTGTGGCAGGCCGCCAGGCACAGGTTCGCCATGCGGATCTCGTTCTTACTGATCACCGCCATATATTCGATCTTGCCCATATCGTTGCCGTAGTAGCCGTGCAGGTCGATGCGCAGGCGGCGGTCGATCTCCTGGATGATCTGGAACACACGGGGCAGCAGCTGCTGGAACAAATCCACATTCCAGCGCTCCAGCGCCTCGCTCATCACGGTGTGGTTGGTGTAGGACAGGGTGCGGCAGGTGATGTCCCACGCCTTGTCCCAGGGGTAATTGTACTCGTCCACCAGCAGGCGCATCAGCTCGGGCACGCACAGGGCGGGATGGGTATCGTTGATGTGGATGGACACCTTGTCGGGCAGGTTGTCCAGGCTCTTGTTGTCTCGTAGGTGCTTTTTCAGGATGGTCTGCACCGAGGCAGACACCAGCAGGTACTGCTGGCGCAGGCGCAGGCGCTTGCCCTCGATGTGGTCGTCCGCGGGATAGAGCACCTTGGAGATGACCTCGGCCATGGTGTCCCCCTCCAGGGCCTTGGCGTAATCGCCCCGGGAGAAAGCGGACATGTCGAAGCTGTTGGGGGACTTGGCCGACCACAGCACCAGGGGGTTGACCGCGCGGCTGCCGTAGCCGGAGATATACATCTCGTTGGGCACCGCCATGACGGACTGGTAGTTCATATGGGTCACACGGTAAATGCCGTCGTCCTCCCAACCGTGGATGTTTCCGCCAAAGCGGACCTCCACCGCCTCGCTCTCATGGGGAACCAGCCATACGTCGCCCATGCTCAGCCAGTCGTCGGGGAATTCCATCTGCCAGCCGTCCACAATCTTCTGCTTGAAGATGCCGAACTCATAGCGGATGGAATACCCCGTCATGGGCATATCTAGGGTGGAGGCGGAGTCCATATAGCAGGAGGCCAGCCGGCCCAGGCCGCCGTTGCCCAGCCCGGCGTCCGGCTCCATCTCATACAGCTTGTGGATGTCCACGCCGCACTTCGCCAGCGCCTTGGTGAAGATATCCTCCAGCCCCAGGTTATACAGGTTGTTGCGCAGCGAGGTGCCCACCAAAAACTCCATGGACATGTAGTATACCTGCTTGCCCTTATTCTTCTTATAGAATTCGGCGCTCTTACTGGCCAGCATACCGTTCACCACGTAGCACAGGGCGCGGTACACCTGCTGGGGGGAGGCATTCTCCATGGCGCAACCATAGCGCACCAGAAGGGTGTCCTCCAGTTGGGAGATAATTTGTTTCTGATCCATACGGTTTATTGACTCCTTCTTGACCGGCAAAAAGCCGGGGAATTGATGGGAAAAAATCACAGCCCGCTCCCGCGGGCTGTGATCGCACGGGGCGCTGCAATATGCCCCTTTATTATAGCATAAACGAACCGGCTTTTGCACTATAAATTTTCACTTTTTTCATTTCATGCAAACAAAGCGAAAATCCAGATGATTCCCGGCCTAATTTGGCGTTTAATCCGTCAAAGAGTGATAAATATCCCAATATTCCTGCACGGAACGCTTCCAGGAACTGTCATAGGCCATCACGCTCTTTTGCAGCGCGGTCCAATGCTCCTTATCGTAGAACAATCCCTCGCCCCGGCGCACCGCGTCCAGCATATCGTGGGCGTTATAGCTCTTGAAGGTAAAGCCGTTGCCCTCGCCGGTCTCAATGTTGTAAGCGGGGACGGTGTCGAACAGGCCACCGGTCTCCCGGACGATGGGGATGGTGCCGTACCGCATGGCAATCAACTGGGTCAGGCCGCAGGGCTCCTGCTTGGAGGGCATGAGCACCAGATCCGCCCCGGCGTAAGCCTGATGGGCCAGGGTGTTGTCGAACACAATATTGGCGGACATTTTGTGGGGAAAATTGGCGGCGTAGGAGCGGAACATATCCTCATACTGCCGCTCACCGGTGCCGATGATGACCAGCTGGAGGTCGTCCCACATCAGGTCGTCCATCACGGCCTGCACCAGATCCACCCCTTTGTGGCCCACAAGGCGGGTAATCATGATGACCATGGGTACGTCCCGGACGGCCAGCCCCAGCCGCTGCTGGAGAAACTGCTTGTTCTCCGCCTTTTTCTCCAGAGTGGAGGCGTCGAAATTGGCGTACAGCAAGGGGTCGGAAGCGGGGTCGAACACCTCGGTGTCGATGCCGTTGACCACGCCGCTGAGCTTGTAGGCGTGCTGGCGCAGCACATCGTGGAGGCCATGGGCGTAGTAGGGATCCTGAATCTCGAAGGCATAGGTGCGCGACACCGTGCTCACCCGGTCGGCGGTGTGGATGGCGGCCTTCATCAGGTTGGTGCAGGTGTCAAAGTGCATGGTGGCCTTCCAATCCTCGGGCAGGCCCAGCACCTCGTCCACAAACTCATCGGGGAACCGGCCCTGGTACTCCATGTTGTGGATGGTGAACAGCGTGCGGATGGGCTGGTACTTCTCCACGTTCATGTAGTGGGCACGGAGGAATACAGGGACCATTGCGGTCTGCCAGTCGTTGGCGTGGATCACATCGGGATACCAGTCCAAATACTGGAGGGCCTCCAAAATGGCCTTGGAGTAAAAGGCAAAGCGCTCGCCATCGTCATAGTGGCCGTAGCAGCCGTCCCGGTAGAAGTAGTACTCGTTGTCGATGAAGTAATACTGGAGCTTCTTGCGCTTGCTCACCGCCCGGAACAGGCCGGCGTACACGTTGCGCCAGGACAGGGGGACGGTGAAGTTGGTGATATACTCAATCTCAAACTCCGGGTTGTCCTTGATTGCCTTGTAATAGGGCAGGAAGACATAGACCTCGGTATTGGGGGTCTCCGCCAGGGCCTTGGGCAGGGCGGCGGCAACGTCGCCCAGGCCGCCGGTTTTGATAAAAGGCGCGGCCTCGCTGGTAGCAAGTAAGATTTTCATACCGTTACTCCTTTGCGAATGACGACGGGATTGCTCTCCAGGCCTTTGAGCTGCGCCCCATCGCTGATGGTGACCCATTTGTCCACGATGACATTCTCCAGGCAGGCGCCCTCGCCCACCACGCTGCCCTGCATAATGACGCAGTTCTTCACCTTGGCGCCCTTGCCGATTTTCACGCCCCGGGACAGCACACAGTGTTCCACACTGCCGTCCACAAAGCATCCGTCGGCGATGACGCAGCGTTCCACCTGGCACTCCAGGCCATAGTAGGCGGGCACCTCGTCCGTCACGCGGGTGTGGATGGGCCGATCCCCCCGGAACAGGGCGGCGGACACGTCGTCCTCCAGGATGGCCAGGCTGCTCTGGAAATATTCGTTCACGTCCCGGACGCGCAGCACCTTGGTGTCCACCTCATAGAGGTTGATGGACAGCCTGCCCCGGTTGAATTCATGCTGGATGAAGTCCCGCAGGAAGTCATAGATCCCCCGGGAGGTGTAGTCCCGGATGACATTGATGAGGAACTCCCGGGAGATAATCATGTGGCCCATGCTGGCGTAGTCGCCGGGCTTGGCGGGGCAGTCCAGGGCGTAGGAGGTCACCCGGTGGCCGGCATCCGCCTTCATCACGGAGGCAAAATTGAGCTGGGACGCCTCCGGCTCCTTGGTGGCCAGCATGGTGATGTCGCAGCCGCTGGCGATATGGTCCTCCAGGGCGGCGCGGTAGTCGATGTTGCACAGCACATAGGCGTCGGCCAGCAGCACATAGGGGGTGGTGGAGATGGTCTCCAGATAGTCCAGGGCGTTGCGCAGCTCGTCCAGCTTGCCCCGGCTGCCGCTGGTGTGGGCGTCCTCGGTGGCGAAGGGGGGCAGCAGCTGGAGCCCGCCGTTCTTTCGGTTCAGGTCCCACTCCTGGCTGTTGCCCAGGTGGTCCATCAGGGAGTGGTAGTGCTGCTTGACCAGCACACCCACGTTGAGGATGCCGGAGTTGACCATATTGGACAGCACAAAGTCCACCAGGCGGTAGCGCCCTCCGAAGGGGATCGCTGCCATGTTACGGTCCTGCGTAAAGGAATTGAGTGCGTCGGAATACATCTCGGAGAAGATAATACCAGTCATTTTCATGGTGGACACCCCCTTAAACAATTTCTTTGGGCTTGATGACGGAGCCTGCGGCGATGGTCCTCTGGTGGCCCACCACGGCGATGCCCCAGTCCCCATCCAGGTAGTTCTCCGGGCGCTCGCCGATCTTGGCGCCCTCCTCCACCACGCACTGCTCGCCCACGATGCAGTAGCTCACGTTGGCGCCCTTGCGCACAATGGTGTTGGGCATGATGACCGCGCCGGTGACGATGGCCCCCTCCTCAATCTGGCAGCCTGTATACAGCACCGAGTGCTCCACATTGCCCCGGATGGTGCAGCCCTCGGCCACAAAGGAATTAGTCACCTTGGCCCCGGAGCCGATGCGGGTGGCGGGGGCGGAATAGTTCCGGGCGTAGATGCGGAAGCTGGGGTCGCGCATGTTGATGGGGTCCTTGGGATCCAGCAGATCCATGTTGGCGTCCCACAAGCTGTCCAGGGTGCCCACGTCCTTCCAGTACCCCTCGAAGGAGTAAGCGTACATGGGCCGGTTGTCTTTCAGAAAATTGGGGATGATGTTCTTGCCGAAGTCGTTTTCCGAATTGGGGTCGGCCTCGTCGGCAATCAGGTACTCCCGCAGCACGGACCAGGTAAAGATGTAAATGCCCATTGAGGCCAGGTTGCTCTTGGGCTGCTTGGGCTTCTCCTCAAAGTCCACGATGGCGCCGTTCTCGTCGGTGCTCATGATACCCATGCGGGTGGCTTCCTCCATACTCACCGGCATGACGGCGATGGTGCACTCGGCCCCCTTCTCCTTGTGGAACTGGAGCATTTTGTTATAGTCCATCTTGTAGATGTGGTCGCCGCCCAGCACGGCCACATACTCGGGGTTGTAACGGTCCACAAAGGGGATATTCTGATAGATGGCGTTGGCGGTGCCCTTGTACCAGGACTCGGTTTTGGACTGGGTATAGGGGGGCAGCACGTGGGCCCCGCCCCAGTTGCGGTTCAGATCCCAGGGCTGGCCGTTGCCGATGTAATCGTTGAGTTCCAGGGGCTGGTACTGGGTGAGCACCCCCACGGTGTCAATGCCGGAGTTGACGCAGTTGGACAGTGGGAAATCAATGATGCGGTATTTGCCGCCGAAGGGCACCGCCGGCTTGGCGGTGTCTTGCGTGAGCACGTACAGGCGGCTCCCTTGGCCGCCGGCCAGAAGCATGGCAATGCACTCTTTTTTACGCTGGAACAAGTTGAACTCCCCCTCAATATTTAATTTTCGGTTTTGGATTTTTTAGCGCGGGGCTTGCGGGCCGTCTTGGGCTTTGATATCCCGGCGTCCTGAAGCTCCGCCTCGGGCTTGCGGCCCGGCTTCTTCCTGGGCGCGGGCCCGGCCTCCCCTGCGGCATTGGATGTCCTGGCCTTTGCGGCGGTCTTTTGGGCAGCCTTGGGCGCCCCTTCCCCGCCATCCTCATCCTTGGCGTCCCGCGGGGTGGACCTGCGCTCATAAAATACGGTGGACATGGCCGGCAAGGTGAGCTCCACGGAATACTTCAGCCCGTGCATCTCCTTCTTCTTGGCCTTGACAGGGGCCAGCGCCGTGCCCGCGCCGCCGTACTTGGCGTCGTCGCTGGACAGCACGGGGACATAGGCGCCCGCCTTGGGGACGCCTATCTTGTAGCCGGTGCGCTCCACAGGGCAGAAGTTACACACTACAATAACCTCTTTCCCTTTGTCGTCGATGCGGCGGAAGGAGATGACGCTTTGCTGGTAGTCGTCGCAGGAAATCCACTGGAAGCCCTGCCAGTCCACATCGTTGTGCCACAGGGCCGGGTGGTCCAGGTAGTAATGGTTCAGGTCCCGGACATAGGCCCTCAGCTGGGCGTGCTTATCGTAATCCAGCAGCAGCCAGTCCAGCCCCTTCTTCTCGTCCCACTCAATGAACTGGCCGAACTCGCCGCCCATGAACAGCAGCTTCTTGCCCGGGTGGGTCATCATGTAACCATAGAAAGCCCGCAGGTTCTGGAACTTGTCCGCATAGTCGCCGGGCATTTTGTTTACCAGGGAACACTTGCCATGCACCACCTCATCGTGGGACAGGGGGAGCACAAAATTCTCCGAAAAAGCATAGGTCAGCGAGAAGGTCAGGTTGTTGTGCTTGCCCTTGCGGAACAGCGGGTCGGTGGACATGTAGTCCACCATGTCGTGCATCCAGCCCATATTCCATTTAAAGTTGAAGCCCAGCCCGCCGTCATACCCCGGCTTGGTCACCATGGGGAACGCGGTGGACTCCTCGGCGCACATGATGGCGGCGGGGTCAAAGGTGAGGGCGGCGGCATTCATGTCCCGCAGGAACTGGACAGCCTCCAGATTGATGTTTCCCCCATCCTTGTTGGGCCGCCACTCGCCGCCCCGGCGGCCATAGTCCAGGTAGAGCATGGAGGCCACCGCATCCACCCGGATGCCGTCGATATGGAACTTATCCAGCCAGTACACCACATTGGAGATCAGGAAGGAGCGCACCTCATACCGGCCGTAGTCGAAGATGCGGGTACCCCAATCGGGGTGCTCCCGGCGCAGGGGGTCGGCGGGCTCGTAGCAGTAGCCGCCGTCGAACTCAAACAGGCCGCACTCGTCTCGTGGGAAGTGGGCGCCCACCCAGTCGATGATGACGCCGATGCCCGCCCCATGGCACATATCCACAAAACGCATGAAATCGTGGGGAGTGCCGTACCGGGAGGTGGGGGCATAATACCCGGTGACCTGATAGCCCCAGGAGGGGTCGTAGGGGTACTCGCTGACGGGAAGCAGCTCCACGTGGGTATACCCCATGTCCTTCAGGTAGGGAATGAGCTGATCCGCGCAGTCCACATAGGACAGGAAATTTCCATCCCCATGCCGCCGCCAGGAGCCCAGGTGCATCTCATAGATGTTCATCGGACTGCGCAGCACATCCTTGCGGCTCCGGGCGCGGCGGTAGGCCCCGTCGGTCCACTCAAAACCGTCCAGGTCGAACACCTTGCTGGCGTTGTCCGGCCGGGTGGCGGAATGGGTGGCATAAGGGTCAGCCTTGAACACGAAGGTTCCGTCAGGCTTCTCAATGTAGTATTTGTACTCGTCATAGGTCTGCGCACCGGGGATGAACCGCTCCCAGATGGCGGGGGCAATGCGCTCCATGGCCGGGGATTCCTTGTCCCAGTCATTAAAGCGGCCCAGTACCCGCACGCTCTTGGCGTGGGGCGCCCACACTCGGAAAACATAGCCCTCCCGGCCGTCCACCGTCTGCCGGTGGCAGCCTAGGAACTGGTACGCGTCAGCGCTGTTCCCGGCGGAAAACCGGGCGATTGCTTCGCTGAGTTGATCTGCTTTTTTTATCATAAGTGCCCTCCAATGATCCGCCGTCATCCGGCGGAAAATGCTGTGGTTCCACCTTGTGCGCCACAGATATGCCCTGGAATTGGTTTTATTATAACGTGTCCCGCTGTCAAAGTCAAGGTGCACAAAAAAGAAATGGAAAAAGCATATGTTTATGTCGCATTGTGCGAAATTTTCAAAGTATTTTGGGAATCCTGGAAAATTCCAGGGCCTTGGCTCCGATTTATCCCCGTTGGGCTCCCCACGTAAGCGTCAATCTTTCCGGCGTCTTGCACAGCCCAGCGTTAAGGTAGAGAATACAATAAAGTCTGATAAGGTGCCATGTACTATCGGATAGTACATGGCACTGCTTGTAGAAGGATAAATTTTTAGGGGGAATCAAGATGGAGCAAGAACTGCAAAAGGTAAATCACCAAAGCCGGTTAATGGAGTGGGGCCAGCGGGTAGAGGCGTGCCGGAACAGCGGGCAGCGGGTAAGCGAATGGTGTGTAGAACACGGGATGCCCGTATCCACGTACTATAGTTGGCAAAGGAAAGTGTTTCAAGCGGTGTCATCGGAGAATAAGGTATGTTTTGCCGAAATTCCAGTGAGACCGATAGGCACTGATATAGCAGCGGGCATCCAATGCGGGGAGCTGCGGGTAGACATCCACGCAGGAGCGGACCCGGAAACGATCTGAGCAATTATTCAGGCCCTGAAGTCATGCTGAACGATTTCAAGTGCGGCTGTCCGATATACCTGGCCTGCGGATATACGGATCTGCGGCGGGGGATCGACGGGCTGGCAGGGCTGGTGCAGACGCGGTACCAGTTGGATCCATTTCAGAATGCGCTGTTTCTGTTCTGCGGACGGCGAAAGGACCGGCTCAAAGGGCTGTATTGGGAGGGAGACGGGTTTGTGCTGGTGTATAAGCGGCTGGAAAGCGGGAGCTTCCAGTGGCCGAGGAACGGTGAGGAGGCGCGGCAGCTTACACCGCAGCAGTATCGGTGGCTGATGGAGGGGTTGAGCGTAGAGCAGCCGAAGGCGCACAAGACAGTGTCTGGGCTGAATATCGTCTAGGCGCCGTTTGAAAATTGGCAATATGCCCAGCGGCAAGGGATTTTTTCGCCGGGCAAGGCGATTTGGCGCAGAAATACTTTGTGTATTTCAAGGCAAAGCAACGCAGCTCGGCGGAAAAAGGCCCGCCGATTGGGCGTGTTGACAATTTTCATAAAAGCCCTAGCCTGGGGATAAATCATTCTATCTTCATACTGTGTATCCCAATGCTCCAATCACGATGGAGTGATTATCGAGTTCGGATTTTTTCAACAAAATGCAGCATAGTACAACTGCTGCAAGGAAGATAACAATCAGC
>CAJUQD010000039.1 GCA_910588105.1 uncultured Oscillospiraceae bacterium
TAGACCTCTTGCGAAATTAAGCAAAGCGGTCAAAGTTGCAGATACCAGCAATCAAGGAAAAGCGGAGAGCAAAGCGCTTTCTCCGGTTGCGGTAACGCTCGGAAAGGATACGAAACCTTTTGACAAAACGGATGGCATGTTCAACAAAGATACGTTTTCTTGAAATCTCACGGTTATTTCTACGCTCCTGCCTGGTCAAGGGATGGTTCTTGGAACGCTTTTTCGGCAGGAGGGAATTGACATTTATCTGAACAAGCCCCAGGTATCCGGTATCCGTCTCCAACACCGTTTCTGCCCTGACATGGGTACAGGAATCCTTGAATAGCTGGAAATCGTGCTTCTTTCCGTTGGAGAATGCCAGAGCAATGATCTCCCCGGTCCGAAGGTTGACGAGCAGCTGCGTCTTTAGTGTATGCCGCTTTTTCTTCCCGGAATAGTACCGCTTTTGCTTTTTTTAGGACGCTCAATCGGCGATTCTGTTGCGTCTATCAGAACCACCTCATATTCCATGTCACTTTTTAGCGGCGCTTTCCGGCCAGGCAGTGAAAAGGTTCCGTCCCGGATCAGCGTATCTTCCACCCATTTGATCCCTCGATAGATATTGCTTTCTGCTATTCCGTAACTGGCCGCTATATGGGCATAAGTACGATATTCCCGCAGATACTCCAGGGTAGCCAGCAGCAAATCCTCTATGCTCAGCTTTGGCTTCCTCCCGCGATGCCGATGCTTTTCTGCATAGCCTTTCCGCAAAATCTCTACCATCTTGTCAAAGGTTGCTCGCTTCACCCCGGTGATTCTCCGGAATTTTGTGCTTGAATACTCTACTATCTTTTCATATTTCATGCCCCTATTTTACCATAGTACCTTATTTTCGCAAGAGGTCTACTATAATTGACGCACAAGTTTTGCCGGACAGCAGTTGCCGATTTTCAGCTGCGCTTACCACATAAGCACAAAAAGGGCAGGCGCCGCCCATTCCTCTGCGTCCGCCCTTTTCCTACCTATTTTCCAATATTTCTCTCCTGCTCAATCCCAATCCTGCTCATACTCCAGCACCGCGCCGGTGGCGCCATCGATGGTGTACTCATACTCCACACGGCCCACTTCAAACTTTACATCGTACTCCAGCCGCCCATCATCCCAGTCCCGCTCCACCTCCAATTTGCTGGTTTCGCTCTCTAACACTCCAGCATGGACCAGGGCTGCGGCCTTGGCCGCCTCAATGCCAATGTCTTCAGCGGAAACCACACCGCCGTGGTGGCTGCTACTGTGGTTCTCCTGCTTGTGCTTGAGCACAGAGCAGGAACGGCCGTCGATGGTGTAATCGTACTCTGTCTCACCGCACCAGAATTCCACATCGTATTCCAACCGTCCGTCGTCCCAGTCCCGCTCCACTTTGAGCCCGGTGATCTGGGATTCGCTCAGCCCCGCGTGTTCCAGCGCGGAAGCCAGCGCGGCCTCCCGGCCCACATCCTGATCGGCGGGGGGCGCAGAGGGCTGGGGCTGGGCGGAGGGCAAAGGCTGCGGAACCGGGGTGGGGACGGCCGCGCCAGGGGCCAAGCTCGCCACATCTTTCGGCCCACTGAGCACCTGGCCAGTGAACGCCTCCACAATATACTCATACTCGCCCCAGGCAGTCCTGACCTCCACCCCGTAGTGAGGCGGGAACTCGTCCAGCTCCGGATCCACATCGGTGGTCACCGAGCTGAGCTCCAGCGTGCCTGCATATTCCTCCGCAGCCAGCGCGGCGGCAGACTTGCCGATGGGAATGCGCTGCTCCCCTGTGTCCAGCAGATCCTCCAGCTCCTCCACCGACAGGGCGGCCAGCTGCTGGAAGGCGCTGGCGCTGTTGGTGGCAATGGTACCGTTCATCTCCATCACCCGGCGCACCAGGGCGGCTTTTCCGGCGGAGATACCGCTGTCAAAGGTTCCATACTCCGACGCAGGCGTCCCGGCATCATAGGCGATCACCTGGCTGAACACCGACGTTCCCGGGGCCTGGCTCTGGAGCACCCCATCCACCGAGGCCACCAGCTCCTGCTGGAGCCGGACGGCCCGTGCCTGGTCGCTGTCCTCCACCGAAATCAGTATGGCAGAGGAAATGCTGTCCATGTAACCCGCCTTCACCAGCGCCCCCACAATGGCGTTCACAGTCACATCCAGCTTTGCGCCCTTGAGGTCGGCTCCGCCGTCCATAGAAAACAGCACTGCGGCGGCCTCCTGGTTCAAGGCGGTGCACGAAATCACCCGCCCGCCCCGGCTGACCTTCAGCTCAATGCTGGGGTTCACATCCAACGACACCACCGATGCTACAGCGCAGTTCTGGTAGTAATAGCCCGCTCCGCCGCCTACCCCCAGCAGCACCAGCGCCGCGCAGGCAGCGGCCAGCCAGGCCCTTCCTTTTTTCCTTCCTGCGGCCCCACCTGTCACGGCCAAGTCAACCATATTCTGTTGCTTCATTTCCATCACGCTCCCGTTTTGCTCACCGCAGCGGGAGAGAACCGCGTCCAGATCGTCCGGTGCCGCATGGGCTACAGCCTGGGCCAGCCGCAATTCCAATTCCCGGTCAGTCATCGGTCGCTCTCTCCTTTCATCAGGCTGCGCAGTTTGCCCAGCCCGCGGTAGTATTTAGACAGGACGGTGGACAGCGGCTTTTCCAGCAGCCGGGCAATTTCCCGGTGCTTCAGCCCAGCCACGGCGTGCAGCAAAACAATTTGCCGCTCCTCCTCCCCCAGCCCCGCCAGCGCCTGCTGGAGGAGCTGGCGGTCCTCAGGGGAGATGCCGGTGGCCTGGGCCGGGATGGCGTTCCACTCCTCCTCTCCCAGTTCCACCCGCCGCACGCCCCTGCGTAGCCGGGACAGGGCCAAGTTGCGGGCTATGGTGAGAAGCCACGCCATGGGCGAACCCTGGGGACGGTAGGCGGGGGCGCCCTCCCACACCCGGACGAATACATCCTGGGCCACGTCCTGGGCCTCGTGGGCGTCGTGGAGCAGGGACAACGCCAGGGCATACACCGCACCCCGCGCCCGACCATACAGCAGGGCGAATGCCTCCCTGTCTCCCCGGCCTGTCCGAACCACAAGCTGCTCCAGCTCCCGGTTCCGGCAGTCCCGGTCCTCTTGCGTTATCTGGGTGCCAAGCACAGTCAGCATAGTCCATTTCTCCTGTCACACAAGGAATGCGCAAATTGGGCGTTTTATCGCACGCCCCACAAAATTTTTTCTAACAGCCTGCCGCCCCGGTGCGAGTGAAAAAATACCCCGGGCTGCGGGTGCTTTTTACATCGGACTCTGCCAGCAGACAGGCCAGCGTTTTCTCACCGGCGGCTCAGCGCTGCCTCCTGAAGCTGGTCAAAGGCCACCATGCACTCATCCACCGAGGCGCCCCCCAGCAGCTGCCGTACAATCAGGCAGGTATTGCCCCACTGCTCCACATTCATCCCCGCATTGGAGCCCAAAACATAGACCCCTTCCTCAATTCTGTCGTTTAATGGCCGCAGGGCGGGTACACAGTCCACCGACACATTTTGGGATGGGGAAATCACCCGGTTGGTCTCTGAAAACAGCTGAAGGGCCTCATCGGAGATCATAACGTCCAACACCCGCATGGCATCCTGGGCATGCTCCGCGTCGGCGCCCACCGCCCATCCAGTCATGGGCATCACCGGCATCTGGCCCCGACTGCTGGGGAATCCGATCACCTGCATCTCAAAATCTGTCTTGCCGTAGGCGGTTTCCGTGTTGGCCGCCCCCCAGTAGGCCATGACGATGGGGGTTCTGCCCGCCAGAAAGTCCGGCCCCTCCCCATCAATGGCCTCGCTCACCAGGGCCTTTGCCCCATCAATGTATCCCCGGTCAATGAGCGTCTGAAGAAATTCAAAGCCAGGGCGCATATAGTCGCTGTACTTGGCCTCCCCGCTGTTCAGGGCGGCGATCTCCGTCTCGGTGCTCCCGCCGTTGTAGAGATCCGCGTAGGCCTGGGCGAATACCAAGGTCTCCAGCCACCAGCGGTTAGCGCCTATGGGGGTCTCGATCCCGTTTTCCTGGAACACCCGGCAACACTCCAGGAACTCCTCCGGTGTATTGGGCAAATCCAATCCATACTGCTTGAACAGATCCACGTTGACAAACAGACCGTAGGCCACCACCTCCTGGGGGATGGCCACCAGCTTTCCATCCACCGTATTGGCGGTTCGGATGATCTCCCGCAGGTTTTTTGCGCTGTCCAGCCCAGACAGGTCCATCAGCCTGCCCTCACCCCCCAGGGTCAGGATAGTGTCCGGGTTAAGCAGATACAGGTCGTCCATATTGTTCCGGGCCCGGTCCAGGGCCACCTCGTCATAGGTCCTGTCCTGATAGTCCTCCGCAGTGTAGGTCCAGTAGGACACACTGACGCCCAGCCTCTCCTCCGCCATGGCAACCGTCAGGTCCGCAGCAGTCCTGGCCACGTTTTCCGCATCAGGGGCGGTTTTCTCCATGGGGCTGAACAGGTTAACCACCTGCTTGACAACTGCTTGGGAAGGCAGAAGGTTTTGGTTCTCATCCCCGCCTGTACAGGCCGCCCCCGCCAACAGCAAAAGTCCCGCCATGCAAATAGCGGCCCATTCGCGCAGGCCGTTGTTTTCATGCTTCCTCATGGCCGTCCATCCTTTCATTTCACAAATTGCCTGACCGCCTTTTTCAGCAGCTCCACGTCCAGCGGCTTGGATACGTGGACGTTCATCCCTGCGTCCAGCGCTGCCTTTTCATCCTCCGCAAAGGCGTTTGCCGTCATGGCAATGATGGGGATGCTCTCCGCGTCCTCCCGCTCCAAGGCCCGGATGGCGCGGGCGGCGTCGTGCCCGTTCATCACCGGCATCTGCACATCCATCAGGATGGCGTCAAATTCGCCCGGTTGCGAGTGCCGGAACCGTTCCACCGCCAGCAGGCCGTTCTCCACGACCTCGCAGGAGGCACCCTCCAATTCTAAAAGCTCCGTCAAAATTTCGGCGTTAATCTCGTTGTCCTCCGCTGCCAGAAAGTGCAGCCCCTCCAGACTGTCCCCCTGTTCAGGCTCCGGCTGGACGGTGGCCCCGTCCCCCCAAAGCTCCTCCACCTTCTCCCGGAAAGCAGCCGCAAAAAAGGGCTTAGCCAGCACGCCCGTGCGCCCCATTTCCGCAGCCTGTCCTATCCCCTGGGCATCGTGCTCCGCCAGCAGTACAAGGGGCACCTCGGGAAGGGCTCGGCGCAGCTCCCAGGCCGCCTGGGCGCCGTCCATCCTCGGCCCATCCCAGTCCAGCAGCACCAATTGATATGCCCCGCCGTTCCGCACCCGCTCCAGAGCGTCTTCCAGCCCGGCGGCGGTGTCCACCCGGATACCCGTGTCTGCCATGAGTGTCTGAATGCCCTCCCGGCCTTCCGGATCCGCCTCCACCGCCAGCACTAGGGATACCCCCCGGTCCTTCCAGAACTGCCGGTCCGCACAGCCCTCCTGGATGCGCAGCTCCAGCTCCACCCGGAAGGTGGACCCCTGGTCCACCTGGCTGACCACGTCGATGGTTCCCCCCATCAGCTCCACAATACTTTTGGTGATGGCCATACCCAGCCCGGTACCCTGCACCTTGTTGGTGGTGCTGTTCTCCGCCCGGGTAAAGGCATCGAAAATGGTCTCCAGATACTCCGGCGTCATGCCGTATCCGTCGTCCTGCACCTCAATGAGAATATGTTCGTACTGGTCGGAACGCTGCTTGAGCCCGATCATGCGCAGCCAGATGTGGCCGCCCTCTGGGGTGTATTTTACGGCGTTGGACAGCAGATTAATGAGGATCTGGTTGATCCGGGTCTCGTCCCCCACCAAATACTCGTGGCGGATGCCCGTGACCTCCACATGGAACTCCTGGGACTTGGCGCGGGCCATGGGCTGGATAATGGCATCCACCGAGGCCACCACATCGCTCAGGGCAAACTGATCAAAGGTGAGCACCACCTTGCCGCTCTCTATTTTGGAGACATCCAGAATGTCGTTGATGAGACTGAGCAGGTGTTGTCCGGAGGATGTGATTTTTTTGGTGTACTCCCGCACCTTGGCCGGGTTGTCGGCATCCCTGGACAACAGGGTTGTGAAGCCCAACACCGCGTTCATGGGCGTACGGATATCGTGGGACATGTTGGACAGGAAAGTGGTTTTGGACTCGCTGGCAATCTGGGCAGCCTGGAGGGCCTGGGCCAGCTGCTGGCTGTGGAGCCGCCGCTCTTCCTCCCGCTCTTTTCTCACCCGCTCCTGCTGCCGCCAGTTGAGGTAATACAGCAACGCACACAGGAAGAAGGCTGCCAGCATGGCGGCCACCACCATGGCAATGTTCTGGTTGACTGTCCGCCCCTCCTGCTGGATGGCCTCCACAGGCACATAGCCCACCAGAAAAATAGTCCCCCCGTTCACCGACCACATATAATTGAGGGCCTTCCCCCCCCGGATATTATGATAAAACAGGATATTTTGCCCTTCGTCCAGGCACTGGGCCACCTCCGAGCGGATGCCGGGATTCTGGATGTCGTTGGCCCGGTAGAAGTCGTCCAGGTTCAGGTGGCCGGCGCTGCGCTGGCCCATCCCCTTGGGTTTGAGGACAAACCGCTGGCTCTGGGCGTCCATGATATACAACAACGCCTGCTTGTTATAGAACCCGTCCGAGGGCAGGGCGCGGTCTATGGCGTCATAGACATACTCCACGTACAGCGTCCCGGTCTCCACCCCGTCCCGCTCCACGGGACATTTCATGGTGTAGGCCCAGGTGCCCATATGGTTCAGGTAAGACCGGGACACGGACATGCCTGCCACCGTGCCCCCGGCGGAAAAATCCAGCCCCTCCTCCGTGAACACCTCCCCATTGTTGGAAATGCCCTGCGTCCTGCCCGCCGGAATCAGGGACAGCTTCACCATGGTCCGATTGCTGGAGAAGGAGAGAATGAACCCCTTCGGATCCTCCGCCCGGGCCACTTCCTGGGCAATCAGGAGTTGGAAGTCCGCCTCGCTGTTAAAAATGGCCTCAATGGTACACTGGATCAGATCCAGGCTTTCGCTCAGGTTTTGAATGGCGGCGGAGGACATCTCCCGGGACGTTCTCCGGGCTACTGTGTACACTATGGCGCCGAAAACGCAAAAGACCAGCAAAAAAGAGAGAGGCAGAAAAAGTCCCCGCCGCTGTTCCCGTTTCTTTGGCTCTTTTTTCATCTTCACGATCTCCAATCCGCCCCCTTTTGGAAGCAGCCCCAAAGCACCCGGGCAGCCGGGACCCCATAGTCCCGCCTGCCAAACCGTCTTTTTATAATTATATCATTTTCTTCATTTTAGTGTCAATAGTGCCAGGTTCCGGACATAGGCGTTCCTCCCGCAAAAGTTCATACAGCGCCCGCCCCACCCCATTATACGCAGCAAGGCGGGTGCGGCTCTTCGCCGCCCCCGCCTTGCTGTCCCTCTCGCGTTATCCCGGCCCTCCCTTTCAGGAGTCAATCCCCCGGGAGACCAAATACTTCTTGACCATCAGCGCCACCTTGAACGTGATGGCATCGTCAAACTCCCGCAGATCCAGGCCCGTGAGCTTCTTGATCTTTTCCAGCCGGTACACCAGGGTGTTTCGGTGGACAAACAGCTTCCGGGCGGTCTCAGACACGTTCAGGTTATTCTCAAAAAACTTGTTGATGGTAAACAGCGTCTCCTGATCCAGCGCGTCGATGGGGTTTTTCTTGAACACCTCGCGCAGGAACATTTCGCACAGGGTTGTGGGCAGCTGATAGATAAGCCGCCCGATGCCCAGATTTTCATAGTTGATGATGGACCGTTCAGTCTCAAACACCTTGCCCACGTCGATGGCTACCTGGGCCTCCTTGTAGGTACGGGCCAGATCCCGGATATGGCCCACGATGGTGCCGATGCCCACCACCGTCTTGATCCCCAGGTCCCGGGTAAGGGCCTCCTGGACATTCTGGGCAATTTTCTGTAGATCCCGGCCATCGGCATTTTCCCCCAGGTGCTTCACCAGGGCCACGTCCGTCTCGCTGACGGACAGCACAAAATCGGTCTGCCTGTCCGAATACAGCCCGGAAATCACATCCACGGCGGACACGTCGGGCACGCCCAGCTGGCGCACCAGGAGCACCGCCCGGGGCGCCTCGGACACAAAGTGCAGTTCCTTGGCCCGGACATAAATGTCCCCCAGCAGGATATTATCGCACAGGATATTCTTCACAAAGGTGGCCTTGTCATTTTTCTCCTCATAATAAGCCTTAGCCCCGTTCAAGGCAATCACCGCCATGGAACAGATCAGCGCCGCCTGTTCGTCCTCTCCCCGGACAAACGCGGCATAGTCAAGCTGGCCGTTCCAGCCGGATAACGCCTTAAACGTAAACCCGTTGCTGGTCACCTGCGAATCCGCTTCCGCAGACAGCAGCACCGCAGCGGCGCCCCACTTCTCTCCGATTCGGGTCAGCTCATTGCACGACACAACTGTGCCCTGCTCATCAATGACCCCCACAACCCGGTCGGTACATTCCTTCATCTGAAGAACGACGCCTTGAAAAATCCTGCTGGACATTGCGTTTTCTCCTTTCTATGCGGCCGGGAGTTGAGCGCTCCGCCACGCTAAGTTGATATCTGTCTCACTCTTTCCCCATCATTATATAGAGTTTCATTGCCGATTTCAATAGTTTTTCAAAAATTTTTTGTGAAAACTGCCAAAAATTTCGTATCATTGACGGACAACGGCCTCCAGTTCCTCCCGGGTCAGCGGCCTCCACCCTCCCTTGGGCAACCTCTCGTCAAGGGTGAGCGGGCCGAAGCGCACCCTCTTCAAATAGGCTACCGGCTTCCCCCGCGACGCCATCATCCGCTTTACTTGGTGGTATTTCCCCTCCCGCAGGGTGATATAGGCGCTATTTCTGGATAAAAGTTCCATATCTGCGGGCAGGCACATGGTACCGTCCCCCAGGGCAATTCCCTCCTGTGCGGCCATGACGTCGTCCTGGCCCAGTACGCCGTCCACCTCTACATAGTATACCTTGTCCACATGGCTTTTGGGTGCCAGCAGCCGGTGGGCCAGCGGTCCGTCGTTGGTGAGCAGCAGCAGCCCCTCGGTGTCCTTGTCCAGCCGCCCTGCTGGGAAAAGGCCGATGTTTTGATACTCCTCCCCCAGCAGATCCAGCACCGTGCGCTCTCCCGGCTCAACCGTGGACGACACCACCCCCGCGGGTTTATGAAGCATGAGGTACACCATGCCGTGGGCGGGTATGGCCGCGCCGTCTACGCTCACTGGGGCCTGCTCGTCCACCTTGGCCTCGGGGACGCGGCAGGGCGCGCCGTCCACCATCACCCGCCCCGCCCGGATCAGCTCCCGTGCCTCCTTCCGGCTCCACCTACCCGTGGCCGCCAGCCGCTTGTCCAGCCGTTCCATTGTCCGCTCCCCTTTCCTTCATCTGCCGCCCCGTCATCATAATGCCGCCCTTCTGAACATATTCTGTTCCTGAGAAATCACAGAACGGAGTGGTACCATGATTATCTTCACGGCGCGTATACCAAAGAGACGGCTGCTGGCGGGGGCCTCCGCCGCCCTGTGCTGCGTGTTCGCGGTTCTGGCCTTCGCCCTCACTCTGGGGGGGCGGGCGGTGGCCGCCTCGGCGGAGGTGAAGAACGTCAGGGACAACGACGACCGCCTGGCTTACTTGAACGGCCTGGGCTGGCAGACTTCCTCCCAGCCCATCGCCACCGAGGAGCTGCTCATCCCCGAGGAATTTGACGAGAGCTACACCGGCTACCTCCAGCTCCAGGCGGATCAGGGCTTCGACCTCACCCAGTACAAGGGCAGGCGGGTGAAGCGGTACACCTACCAGCTCACCAACTACCCCACCCAGGACGAGCCGGTGCAGATCTCCCTGCTTATCTACAAAAACCGAGTGGTGGGCGGCCAGATTCAGTCATCATCCGGCAGCTTCCTCCACGGTCTCGTTCTGCCCCAGCCCGCCACCGGCCCGCAGTCCTCCCCGTCCCCGTCCCAGACGGCCGCAGGGCACGCCTTCTGACCGCACGGCCCCAGCAGCGGTTTTTCCCCGCCGGTGGCTAGCCATAAAACAAGGGAGGCGCGGGAAGCGCCTCTCTTGTTTTATCTTTTTATACCACCTGTTTCCCGTGAAAGAACACGGCCTTCACGTTCAGCCCGCCGTCCAGCACCACCACGTTGGCCCGCTTGCCCGCATCCAGACTGCCCACCCGGTCAAAGATGCCGATGGCTTGGGCGGGAGTGACCGCCGCAGAGCGCACAGTGTCCGCCAGGGGGATGCCGAAGGAGACGGCGGTTTTCAGGCAAGCCATCAGGTCGGTGACCGACCCCGCGATGGTGCCGTCCGCCAGGGTGGCCAGCGGCCCCTTGACCGTGACCTCCTGCCCGCCCAGGTCGTACTTGCCGTCGGTCATGCCCGCGGCCCGCATGGTGTCCGAGATGAGTACCACCCGGTCCGAACCGAACATCTTGAATACCGCCCGCACCACGCTGGGGTGGATGTGCACGCCGTCGCAGATCAGCTCCACCCGGCTCCAGGGGGAGTCCAGCGCCGCGCCCACCACGCCGGGGGCGCGGTGGGTGAAGCCCGGCATGGCGTTAAAGAGGTGGGTGACTTCCCTGGCCCCCAGCCGGAAGGCCTCCAGGGCGGTGTCGTAGTCCGCGGTGGTGTGGGCCACCGAGACGGCCACCTCCTCGGCCACCTCCTTGATGAACTCCATGGCGCCCGGCTCCTCCGGGGCCACGGACACCAGCTTCACCAGCCCCCCGGACGCCTCCTCCAGCCGGCGCAGCATGGCCACGTCGGGGGCGTGGAGCCAGTCGCCGTTCTGGGCGCCCTTCTTGGCATAGGACAGGAAGGGCCCCTCCAGGTTGATGCCTACCAAGTCCGCGCCGGGGCGGCCCGCCCGGTTGTGCTCCGCCGCCGTGCGGCACACCTGCATCAGCCGGTCCTCCAGCAGGGTCATCCCCGCCGGGCAGATCTGGGTCACCCCCCGGCTCAGCTCATACTTCGCCATGGCCTGGAGACCGTCCCCGTCGCCGTCGGACAGATCCGCCCCTACGCAGCCGTGGAAGTGCACGTCGGTGAGGCCGGGGATCACATAGCATTCTGCCGCGTCATAGCTCTGTCCGTCCCGGCTGTCCGGGGTAAGCAGGGCGCCGTCGAAGCATACGTCCCGCTCCACAAAGCCCTTTCGCAGGTCGAATACCTTTCCGCCTGTGATTTTCATACGCCGTCCCTCACTTAAGGCCGCTCAGCGCCGCCTCATCGCCAATGATGGTGACATTGGGGTGGAGCTGGAGGATGGAGGCGGGCACCTCCGGGGTGACGGGGCCGTTCACAGTTTTGCGCACCGCCTCCGCCTTGTCCGCGCCGCTGGCCACCACTAGGATGCTGCGGGCGCGCATGATGGTGCCGATGCCCATGGTCAGGGCCTGGCGGGGCACATCGCCGGCGCTGGCAAAGAACCGGGCATTGGCCTCGATGGTACTCTCGGTCAGATCCACCAGGTGGGTGGCCACCGGGAACTCGGCGCAGGGCTCGTTGAAGCCGATGTGGCCGTTGCGGCCCAGGCCAAGCAGCTGCAAATCGGCGTAGCCCAAGGCCCTGACCACGTCTTCATAGCGGGCGCACTCCACCGCCGCGTCGGCGGCCAGGCCGTTGGGCACATTGGTGTTTTCGGGCAGGATATCCACATGGTCGAACAGATTATTCTGCATGAAATAGCGGTAGCTCTGATCGTGGGTGGGGGCCAGCCCTACATATTCGTCCAGGTTTACCGAGTGCAC
This sequence comes from uncultured Oscillospiraceae bacterium, assembly GCA_910588105.1. Taxonomy (GTDB): domain Bacteria; phylum Bacillota; class Clostridia; order Oscillospirales; family Oscillospiraceae; genus Enterenecus. The sequence goes on from CAJUQD010000039.1 coordinate 11,813, forward strand.
CTGGGCAAAGCTCAGATCCCCCTGCCTGTGCCACTCCACCAGCTGCTTGTAGGCCCCGATGGGGGTGGAGCCGGTGGCCAGACCCAGCACACAGTCCGGCTTGGATACCACCTGGGCTGCGATGACGGCGGCCGCCCGGCGGCTCATGGCGTTGTAATCCTTCTCACAATAGATTCGCATGGCAATACCCTCCGACATGAATTTTTTGGTTGGGCGGCTTTTCAGGCGACTGGCATCCCATTTTCAACACCCTGCCTGGCTGCGCCTTATCATACCAATTGTATAATTCCGGCCCACATTTGTCAACACAAAGAGAAAATGATTTTTTACGGATTTTGTAAAGTGAAATATTTTTCCATTCCTCACAGATGCTTGTCCGCCAGGGCGTCGGCCACCGCCCTGCGCCGCTCCCGGCAGCTCTCCATATCCCGGCGGCACATCTCGTTGAACAGCACGTCGGTGAGGTAGAGCTGCCCCATACGGGCCGCGATGGAGCCCATTTGGAGCGGTCCTTCTTTGGCTCCGCACTCCAGCACAATGTCGGCAAGCGCCGCCCCCGGCGACTTGGGGAACCGGGTGACGAGCACCGTGCCCGCCCCCCTCTCCCGGGCCAGCTTCAGCAGCTCCACCATATCCCGGGTGGAGCCCGAGTAGGAGAAACAGAGCACTGCGTCCCGGCTGGTGAGCATGGCAGCTCGGATCGCCTGAAAATGGGAATCCTCCACGGCGTAAAAGTTTGGAAGGGCGGTGGAGAACAGATGGGCCGCCTCCGAGGCCAGGATCATGGAGCCGCCCACCCCCATGCACAGCACCCGGTCCGACCCCAGCAGCAGATCCGCCGCCGCGGTGATGGCTGCGGGATCAATCATGGCCAGGGTCTGCGTAATGGCGTCCACGTCCGCTGCACAGATCTTCCGGCACATCTCCCCCACATTGTCCTCCGCCAATATCTCCCCGTACAGCGGGTTGACCGGCCGCTGCCCCGCGCTGGCCCCCGCAACCGCCAACTTGAAAGCGCTGTATCCCCGGTAACCCAGGCGGCGGCAGAACCGGGACACGGTGGCTTCCGCCACCTCCGCGACCTCCGCCAGCTCGGAGATGGACATGTATTGGCACTCTTGCCGCTGGGAGAGGATGTAGTCCGCGATTTTTTTCTCTGCGCCGGTGAGCTGGTAATATTCCCGGTTGATTTTTGTGAATACATTTCCGTAAGGCATAGTTCCTCCTTTCCGCCCGCTTCAGCGGGCTGCTTCCGCGGCGCCGGACGGCTCGCAGGTTATTTCTGATACCTTATCATAGCCTGTTCCCACGGATTCCGTCAAGAGAAATCAGGAAATTTTGTTTCACAACAATACAAATTTTTTTAGAAAAGCCAGGACCCGGCAGAATTGTTCTGTCGGGTCCTGCTATTTCTGCCAATCGCATACAAAAAATGGTGAAAATTTGTTTCTCTGCAAGGCTTTCCCCTATCCCCCGATGATCCGGCGGATCTCCCCCTCCGCCTGTTCCACCTCAAATTCCAGCTCCGCTGCGGGCATACGCACCGCCCCGTGCCCCAAAATAATCATCTGCTCCAACCCGTCGGAGGTGGCCACCCTCACCCGGTGCTCTTTCCGCTCCTGCGCCAGGGCATAGGTGGTCTTTTCGATATACATGTCCGCCGTCTCCGCCTCTTTGGTATATACCACCCATAGATCGCCCAGCCGCTCCATGCTGCCGGGGTTTCCCTTCACCTTGTAGGCGTCAAACACCACAATGACCTTGCACCTTTTCCACCCCTGGTAGTTGCGCAGCCGGCTGATGAGCCGTTCCCGTGCGCTGTCCAGATCCTTTCGACCCAGGGCGCGCAGCCCATCCCAGGCGTGGATGATATTGTAGCCGTCCACCAGCAGGTAATCGTCCCCGTCCCGCACCTTCAAGCCCTTCCAGGGCTTTGGCTTTGGGGGCGCGCTCTTTTGCGCCGGCCGGAAGGCGTGGGGCTGCTTTACCGGGCCGTAGGCCCGCTGAAAAATGGCCTCCAGCTCGCGGTCCAGCGCCGCCCTTGACTCATAGCTCATGGCCTCCCGGCGGACCGGGGCGGCCTCCTGCGCGGGCTGCACCCCGGCTGGCCGCCAGCCGCTGTCCAGGTGCATGTGCTCCCGCACCTGATCCCAGGGCACGTTGAACCCCGCCCCGTGGGCGCAGAACACCGACCCGGCGGGGTTCTCCAAGTCCCGCTCCGGGTCGTAGCCGGTGGCCTCAATGACAGCTTCGGCGTTATGGCAGGGGCGGTAGCCCTCCACCGTGCAGGACAGCCGGCCCCGCCCCCCGGTATAGGCGGCTACCTGGGTCCAGTAGCCCCCCAGCTCGGACACGGGGACGCTGCCGGCCAGGATGGCCGTCTCCCCCTGCTGCTCCGGGGGCCGGAGCTCCGCCCCCATCCGCTGCAAATCCGTCATGGCCCGGCCCATGCTGCCTGCGGGCGCCTCCAGCCGGAAGGCGTACCAGGGCTCCAGCAGTACGCTTTTCGCGCCCATCAACCCCTGGCGCATCGCCCGGTAGGTGGCCTGGCGGAAGTCGCCCCCCTCGGTGTGCTTGAGGTGGGCCCGCCCTGTGAGCAGGGTGATCTTCATATCGGTGATGGGCACGCCCGTCAGCACCCCCTTGTGCTCCTTTTCCATCAGGTGGGTCAGAATCAGCCGCTGCCAGTTGCGGTCCAGCTCGTTTTCCGAACAAACAGTATCCAGCACCAGCCCCGCCCCCCGCTCCAGCGGCTCCAGCAGCAGATGAACCTCGGCATAGTGGCGCAGGGGCTCAAAGTGCCCCACCCCCTCCGCCGCGGCGGTGATGGTCTCCAGATACACAATCCGCCCGGGGCCGAAGGACACCTGCGTCCCGAACCGCCGCTCCATCAGCCGGGAGAGCACCTCCAGCTGCACCTCCCCCATGAGCCGCAGCCGGATCTCCCCCAGCCCCTCGTTCCACTCCACCTGGAGCTGGGGGTCCTCCTCCTCCAAAATCCGCAGCTGGGCCAGCAGGGTATGCACGTCCCCCCCCTCCGGGAGCAGCACCTGGTAGGCCAGCACCGGCTCCAATTCCGGTCCCGCCCAGTTCTCCTCCGTCCCCAGGCCCTGGCCCGCACGGGTGTGGGTGAGGCCGGCGACGGCGCACACCGTCCCCGCCTGGGCGGCGTCGATGGGGGTGAATTTCGCGCCCGAGTAGAGGCGAAGCTGGGTGGCCTTTTCCTCCCAGTCCGGCCCCTTCACCCCGTCCCGCACCTTCAGCGCACCCCCGGTGATTTTCATCCAGGTGAGCCGCTCCCCTCTGTCGTCCCGGGAAATTTTAAACACCCGGGCGGCGAACTCCTCCGGCCAGTCCGGCTCCAGGGCGTACCGGGCCAGGCCGTCCAGCAGCCCGTCCACCCCCTCCTCCTTCAGCGCCGCGCCAAAGTAGCAGGGGAAGAGCTTCCGCTCCACAATCAAGACGGACAAATCCCCATCGTCCAGCCTCCCCGTCTCCAGATAGCGCTCCATCAGCGCCTCATCACACAGGGCGGCGTGCTCCAAAAGCTCCTCCCTGCCGCCGGAAAAATCCGCGCAGCCATCGGACAGGCGCTCCCGGAGCTGGGAGAGCAGCGCTTCCCGGTCCGTGCCTGGCTGATCCATCTTATTGATAAAGAGGTAGGTGGGCACCCGGTGGCGCTCCAGCAGCTTCCACAGGGTCTCGGTGTGGCCCTGCACCCCGTCCGCGCCGCTGACCAGCAATACCGCGTAGTCCATCACCTGCACCGCCCGCTCCGTCTCGGCGGAGAAGTCCACGTGGCCGGGGGTGTCCAGCAGGGTGAACTCCCACCCCTCCCAGCCCAGCCGGGCCTGCTTGGAGAAGATGGTGATCCCCCGCTCCCGTTCCTGCTCCTCAGTGTCCAAAAAGGCATCGCCGTGATCCACCCGGCCCAGCCTGCGCACCACACCGGCGCGGTACAGCATGGCCTCGGACAGGGTGGTCTTTCCCGCGTCCACATGAGCCAGCATGCCGATGGTCAGCCGTTTCATTCTTCATTCTCCTCACGGCGGTCTGTCCGCCTGTTTCTCAATTGAAGAGCTCCGCGTTGTCCTGGAACAGCTCCCGCACCTTTTTGCGCAGCAGGCGGTGGGCGGGCCGCTTCAGCTCCGGGTCGGCGGCCACAAGGGCCTGGGCCGCCTCCCGCGCCTCTTTCAGAAGCTCCATGTCGGCGGCGAAGTCCGCCACCTTCAGCTGGGGCAGGCCGTGTTGGCGCTTGCCGAAGAAGTCGCCTGGCCCCCGCAGGCGAAGATCCTCTTCCGCGATCTGAAAGCCGTCGTTGGTGGCGCACAGCGCCCGGAGCCGCTCCCGGGCCGTCTCGCTGCGGCTGGCGGTGACCAGCACGCAGTAGCTTTTGTGCTTCCCCCGGCCCACCCGGCCCCGGAGCTGGTGGAGCTGGCTCAGGCCGAACCGCTCCGCGTTCTCAATGACCATGAGCGAGGCGTTGGGCACGTCCACCCCCACCTCGATGACAGTGGTGGACACCAGCACATCCAGCTCCCCCCGGTGGAAGGCGCCCATCACGTCCTCCTTCTCCCGGGCCTTCATCCTGCCGTGGACAAAGCCCACCCGCAGCTCGGGGAACACCCGCTCCCGCAGCTCCCCGGCGTAGGCGGTCACCGCCTTCAAATCCATGCCGGGGCCGTCCTCCCAGCCGCCGTTCTCCTCCACCGCCGGGCACACGATATACACCTGCCGCCCCTCGCTTACCTGCTTGCGGACAAAGCCGTACATCCGCGCCCGCTTGTCCTCCCCCACCAGGAAGGTGTCCACCGGGGTTCGCCCCGGCGGCAGCTCGTCCATGACGGACACGTCCAGGTCGCCGTAGATGATGAGGGCCAGCGTCCGGGGGATGGGGGTGGCGGACATGACCAGGATGTGGGGCAGGACGGCCCCGCTTTTTTCCGCCAGTGCCCCCCGTTGGGCCACCCCGAAACGGTGCTGCTCGTCGGCGATGACCAACCCCAGCTCCTTGTACTCCACCCCCTGGGAGAACAGGGCGTGGGTGCCCACGACCAGATCGATCTCCCCCGCCGCCAGGGCGGACAGCAGGGCCTTTTTCTCCGTCCCCTTCACCGAGCCGGTAAGCAGCCCCACCCGCACCCCGGCGGGGGAGAGCAGGGCTTCCATGGTCCGGGCGTGCTGCTCCGCCAGCAGCTCAGTGGGGACCATCAGGGCACACTGCGCCCCGTTTTTCGCCGCCGCCCAGGCCCCAAAGGCGGCCACCGCTGTCTTGCCCGACCCCACATCCCCCTGCACCAGCCGGTTCATGGCCCGGCCCAAACGCAGGTCGGCGGCCATGTCCTCCATGGCCCGGCGCTGGGCCCCGGTGGGCGGGAAGGGGAGCAGCGCCGCGAACTTCTCCACGTCCCCCTCCATCACCCGGCCCGCCCCCGCCGCGCGCCGGTCCTTGAGCTGGGCCAGACCGCAGGTGAGGACAAACAGCTCCTCGAACACCAGCCGCCGCCGTGCGATGGCCAGCGCCTCGAAGTCGGCGGGGTAGTGGATGTTTTTCCGGGCAAACTGGGTCTGGCACAGCTTATGCTCCCTGCGCAGTCCGGCGGGCAGGATCTCGGGCAGACCGTCCAGGCAGCTGTCCGCCGCCCGGCGGGTAAGCCCGGCTATCAGGTTGTTGGAGATGCCCGTTGTCAGCGGGTATACCGGCATAATCAGCCCGGTGGTCCGGGCCGTCCCCTCCCGCTCGAACACCGGGTTGGTCATTAAAAACAGGTTCCCCTGCCGTTCCACCGTCCCGTAAAAGATATAACTCTCCCCCCGGCGGACCGCCTCCCGGATATAGTCCTGGTTGAAAAAGGTGATATACACCGTACCGGTGCCGTCCACCGCCTTCACCTTCACCAGGGACAGCCCCCGGCGGATGTAGCTCACCCGGGGCGTCTCCGCCACCATGGCGGACACACAGCAGGGCCGGTCCCGGGGGGCGTCCCGGAGGGCGCAACACTCCCGCCGGTCCTCATACCGCTGGGGCAGGTGCTCCAGGGCGTCCCCCAGGGTGCGCAGGCCCAGCTTCTCCAGCTTCTTCCCCCTGGCGGGGCCCACCCCCGGCAGGTCGGTCAGGGGGGTATCCCGTGTCAGCGGCATGGTATCGCCTCCTCACCGCAGTCTCCTTATTTCCCGGCGCAGCATGTCTCCCCGCAAAGCCAAGGGCCGGCTTGGCTGGGCCCCGGCTTTTGCAGACAGCCGTAATTTTTATTAGTTTACCACATCTTCCCCGTCGAAAACAATCCCCCTGGGATTTTTCCGCCGCAGCTGGTATAAACTGTAACACCCCCGTCCACAATAGGGCCGGAGGTGTTGTTATGAACAACAAACGAACATGGATCGAAAAGCTGAGCGATTTCATCTCAGGGAAGGGTTTCTATCTTGTGGTACTCATCTGCGTGGCCGCCATCGCCCTGTCTGGCTATTACCTGGTCCAAGGGATGCGCGGCAGTCTGGACAGTGCGCTGGATCAACCTGTGACCGGCTCCGCCGCCATCCGGGAGACGCCCTCTGCCTCCCCTACCCCCAAACCGTCGACCAAGCCCGCCGCCCCCTCCGCCCAGGTCACCCCGCCCCCCGCCATCTCCGCCCCGCCCGCCTCCGCCGCCCCTGCGCCCTCTGCGGCGCCCGCCCCCTCCGCCGCCCCCGCGCCGCTGGTCTTCACTTGGCCGGTAAAGGGCACGGTGGACGCCGGTTTCGTGGTGGAAACGCTGGTCTATAACGAGACCATGGGGGACTGGCGCACCCACAGCGGGCTGGACATCACCGCCGACCTGGGCGCCAAGGTACTGGCCACCGCCAACGGCACCGTGTCCGCGGTCTATCAGGACGACCTGATGGGGACAGTGGTGGAGATCGACCACGGCGACGGTCTGGTCAGCCTGTACGCCAATCTGACCGAGGCTCCCACGGTATCGGCGGGCGACGCGGTAACCACCGGCGCGGTCATCGGCTCGGTGGGCCAGACCGCCGCCGCCGAGAGCGGGCAGACCACCCATCTCCACTTTGCCATGTATCAGGACGACACCCCTGTGGATCCCGCCGGATATCTGCCCGAAAACTAGAACTTATGTAAAACATAAACGCCCGGCCCCCAGCGGGGGCCGGGCCTCTGCCTTTTTCGCGCTTCTCCGCTGTCACGCCGCGCCTGTTCGCGGCGCACGGCTCCACGCTCCTTACAGCACCAGCGACGGCGCGGAGTACACCCGGGCGCCCAGCTCGCTGTTGAGCATGTACAGCCCCTTGGCGTCACCGCCGAACAGCTCCATTTTGGTGATGAGGTCGCAGGCGTTCTTCTCCTCCTCCCCCTGCTCCTTCACAAACCAGTCCAGAAACTGGACAGTGCGGTAGTCGTGAACCTCCTGGGCGGCGGCGTAGATGGCACCGATGAGGCCGGTGACATACTGCTCATGCTCATAAGCCGCCTTCAGCGGGTCGGCCAGCTCCTGGAACTCCTTGTCCGGCTTGGCCACCGCCTCCAGGGTGACGGTCTGGCTGTTGTTGTGGAGGTAACGGTACATGAGCATGGCGTGGTCCTGCTCCTCCTTGGCCTGGATCTCATACCAGTTGGCGAAGCCATCCAGCCCCTTGGCACTGTAGAAGTTAGCCATATCCAGGTACAGGTAGGCGGAATACAGCTCCTTATTGATCTGTTCGTTCAGCAGCCAGGAAACCTTTTTATCCATGATGAAACACTCCTTATTCTGACATGCGCTGCCGCGCTTTCACCGTAACAGTATAGCATGATTTGCCCCGGTGTCAACCGTTTTCCACCGCCTGGGCCAGCGCCTTCCCCACCCGGGCGGCAATGTCCAGCATAACCTCCTGGTCCGCCTTGCGCACCGCCCGGTCGTAGGTGTAAAGCCCGTTGGTCTCCCCCTCCACGTCGCTGAGCTGGGTGTAGACGCACCCGCACAGGCCGCTGGGGATGGAGGGCAGCACCATATCCTCGTACATCCCCTGGATGCGGGCCGTCAGCTCCCCCTCCGTGCGGCACTGTTCCCCATAGCCGTAGTTTTTCCGCTCCAGGGCCACGTGGCCCCCCACCCGGCGGGAGAAGCCGCCGCACTCGCTGAGGAAGAGGAACTTCCCCGGCCTCGTCCCCTCCAGCACCCGGCTGTTGAAATAGACGTGCTCGCTCTCCGCGTCGCTCTCCCGCTGGGCGAACCATCCAGAGGTGGTCATGAAGAACCGGCCGGGGTCGGCTCTCTTGAGCAAGCGGTAAATCCGATCGGAATCGTACTGGCCCCAGCCCTCGTTGAAGATGGTCCAGCCCACGATGCAGGGGTGGTTTTTCAGGTGGGCTACGGTGTCCAAGCAGTGGCGTTCGAAGAACAGCTTGCGCCGTTCGCTGCCCCCCCGCCCCAGGTCGCCGCGCTTTTTGCTCACAAAGGTGGGGATCACCGTGTCCCGGATATAGCGGTACTCCCCCGAGTTCACCATATCCTGCACCACCAGCATCCCCAGCCGGTCGCAGGCGTAGTAGAACGCCTCCGGCTCCACCTTGACGTGCTTGCGCAGGGTGTTAAAGCCCAGCGCCTTCATGCGCAGGACATCCCGGTCATACTCCTCCGGGCTCTTCGGCAGGAACAGGCCGTCCCGGAAATAGCCCTGATCCAGCACCCCGTGGAGGAATACGGGCTTTCCGTTCAGGCACAGCCGGGCGTGTCCGCCGATCTCCCGCGTGGTCACGGTGCGCAGGGCGAAATAGCTCTCCGCCTGGTCGGTGGCGGTGGCGATGGTCATGGTGTAGAGGTAGGGATCCTCCGGGGTCCAGAGATGGGGGTCAGGCACCTCCAGCCGGAGGGGCACGCCGCTCTTCCCTGCGGCGGTAAGCATCCTCCCATCCCCCAGTGGGACGGCCAGGCTGTAGTCCTCCCCGCCGGTATCCGCCTCCACCGTCACTTCGGTCAAGCCGGGGGTGAGGCGCAGGGAGGCCACCGCCCCCTGCGCCGGTGCCGCCTCCAGCCACACCCCCTGCCAGATGCCGGACACGGGGGTGTACCACATCCCATGGGGGCGTTTGTGCTGCTTGCCGTAGGGGTAGTCGTGGGACAGGGTGTCCACCGCCTTCACCTCCAGGCGGTTTTCCCCCTGGGCCAGCATGTCCGTAATGTCCGCGGAAAAGGGCAGGTAACCTCCCTCGTGGCGGGCCGCCGGCGTGCCGTTCACCCACACCTGGGCCGTCTGGTCCACCGCACCGAAGTGAAGCAGCACCCGCCATTCCTGGGGCACAAAGCCCTCGGGAAGGGTGAACGCCGTCTCATAGCACAGCACCTCCCCCACCTCCCCCGGCCAGCCTGCCAGGGGGGCCTGGGGAGGCCAGGGCAGGTTGATGGGCCGTCCGTTCAGTGTCCATCCCTGGTTCAAGGGATAAAAGCTGCCCCGCCGGAGCTGGGGGCGGGGGTAGTACCGATCCCAAGCGTTATATTCCATCGCGATTCCTTCCTTTTTATCCGTGGGTTTCCCTCCTGTTTTATCCTTTCCGTTTCTTAATCATACCACCTTGGGATGGGAATGGCAACGGTTTTTTGGGCGTTTTGTCGGGCTGGTCCCGGCCCCCCCCGGTATTTTTTGTGCACAACCCAAAATCCAGATTGACAAACCACCCCCCAGCGTGTTACATTTGGATAAGTGGATAATGATTCCTATTATTGTCACATATCACTCAAAGGAGGTTCTCGTATGTTGTTCCAGACCACACAGGCCCACGAGGAGCTGCGCGCCAAGATCCGCGCCTTTGCCGAGGCGGAGGTGAAGCCCAACGCCATCCTGATGGACCAGGAGAGCCGTTTCCCCGCCGAGGCCGTCAAAACCCTGGCCGGGATGGGGCTGATGGGCATTCCCTATCCCAAGGAGTATGGCGGCGCTGGGCTTGACGTGCTCAGCTACGCCATCGCGGTGGAGGAGCTGTCCCGGGTGGACGGCGGCACGGGTGTCATCCTGTCCGCCCACGTGTCCCTGGGCACTTGGCCCATCTTCGCCTTCGGCACCGAAGAGCAAAAGCAGAAATACTTAGTGCCCCTGGCCAAGGGGGAAAAAATCGGCGCTTTCGGCCTCACCGAGCCCAACGCCGGCTCCGACGCGGGGGGCACCGAGACCACCGCCGTGGACAAGGGCGATTACTGGCTGCTCAACGGCCAGAAAATTTTCATCACCAACGGCGGCGTCGCGGACACCTATGTGGTCTTTGCCGTCACCACCCCGGACATCGGCACCCGGGGTATCTCCGCTTTTATTGTGGAAAAGGGCTGGAAGGGCTTTACCTTTGAGCCCCACTATGATAAAATGGGTATTCGGTCCTCCGAGACCTGCCAGCTCAACTTCGACGACGTGAAGATACCCAAGGAGAACTTGCTGGGCAAGGAGGGCCAGGGCTTTAAGATCGCCATGGCCACACTGGACGGCGGACGCATCGGCATCGCCTCCCAGGCACTGGGCATCGCCCAGGGGGCCTACGAGTCTGCCGTGGAGTACGCAAAGGAGCGCGTCCAGTTCGGCAAGCCCATCGGCTTCAACCAGGCCCTCACCTTCAAGCTGGCGGACATGGCCACCAAACTGAAGTGCGCCCGGATGCTGGTGTACTCCGCCGCCGAGAGGAAGGAGCACCACGAGCCCTACGGCGTGGATGCCGCCATGGCCAAACTGTACGCCTCCGAGATCGCCCTGGAGGTCACCAACGACGCAGTGCAGATCTTCGGCGGAACCGGCTTCCTCAAGGGCATGGACGTGGAGCGCATGTACCGCGACGCAAAGATCACCACCATCTACGAGGGCACCAGCGAGGTGCAGCGCATGGTCATCGGCGCGGCCATCATGGGCAAGCCCCCCAAGCGCGAGGGCGGCTCGTCCAGCGCCGCCAAAAAGCCCGCCCCCATCACCGGGGTGCGCAAGGGCCTCATCATCAAGGAGGGGGACGCCAAGGCGCGGGTGGACGCCCTTGTCGCGGCACTGAAGAAGGACGGCTATGATTTCTCTGTGGGCATCCCCATGGACACCCCCATCGCCCAGGCGGAGCGGGTGGTGTCCGCCGGACAGGGCATCGGCTCCAAGGAGAATATGAAGCTCATCGAGGATCTGGCCAAGGCTGCGGGCGCCGCCGTCGGCTCCAGCCGCCCGGTGGCCGAGACCCACAAGTACGTGCCGCTGAACCGCTACGTGGGCATGTCCGGGCAGAAATTCAAGGGCAACCTGTATATCGCCTGCGGAATCTCCGGGGCGGTGCAGCACCTAAAGGGCATCAAGGACGCGTCCACCATCGTGGCCATCAACAAGAGCTCCAACGCCCCCATCTTCAAAAACTGCGACTACGGCATCGTGGGCGACGTGAAAGAGATCCTGCCCCTGCTGGCCCAGGCCCTGGGCACGGAAGAGAAGCAGCCCGCGCCCCCCATGATCAAGATGAAGCGGCCCCAGCCCCCCAAGCCCGAACCCATCGGCCCGCGCTATGTCTGCATGGGCTGCGGGTACGAGTACGTCCCAGAGTTGGGCGACCCGGAGAACGAGGTGGCCCCCGGCACCCTGTTCGACAAGCTCCCCGAGGGCTGGGCCTGCCCGGAGTGCGCCGAGGGGAAGGATCAATTCATCCAGGCGTGAGCGCGCAGCCGTCGTGAGCAGCACGGATGGACTGGAGCGAGGCCGAGCGCAGGCCCGCGTAGCGGGCCGGAGACCAGGCCGAGACGAAAGGAAGCCGTGCGTCGCGAACAGGCGAAGCGTGATAACAAGGCGTGAGCGCGCAGCCGCCACTGCCATTAACCTAAAGGAGGAATTTCAATATGTACTGTGTCCGCACCGTCACCGACAACCTGTACTGGGTGGGCGCCAACGACCACCGCACCCATTTGTTTGAAAACATTCACCCCATCCCCCGGGGGGTGAGCTACAACGCCTACCTGCTCATGGACAAATCCACCGTCCTGTTCGACACCGTGGACTGGTCCGTCTGCCGCCAGCTCATGGAAAATCTGGACCACCTGCTGGGGGACCGGCCCCTGGACTATCTGGTCATCAACCACATGGAGCCCGACCACGGCGCGTCCATCGAGGAGATCCTCATCCGCTGGCCCAACGTGAAGATCATCTCCACCGCCAAGGCATTCATGCTCATGCGGCAGTTCGGCTTCACCGTGGACAACCAGGAGCTCATCGAGGTCAAGGAGGGGGACACTTTCAGCTTCGGCTCCCACACCGTCACCTTCATCGCCGCCCCCATGGTCCACTGGCCCGAGGCCATGGTCACCTTCGACACCACCAACGGC